>NZ_JMQR01000044.1:0-24211 GCF_000698025.1 Brevundimonas sp. EAKA
GGTCGCGACGGACTCCGGTTCGGCCGACGCCCCCCAGACCGCCTATGACGACCTGCCCCCGTGGGAAGACGAACCGGCTCAGGCGGCGCCCCGCCCCTCGGCCGCCCGGCCGATCGAGCCCCGCGTCGCTGCGCCCAAGGCGCCCAAGGCCCGCAAGGACGACACAGACCAGCAGGCCTTCGACTTCGTTCGGCCAGAAGGCGCCTTCGACCTGCCGCCGCTGGGCATACTGACCAAGCCGGCCCAGCGCGTCGCCTCGGTGGACGAGCACTCGCTGAAGCAGAACGCCAAGATGCTGGAAGGCGTGCTGCAGGAGTTCGGCGTGCGCGGCGTGATCGACCAGATTCGACCCGGCCCTGTCGTCACACTCTACGAATTGGTGCCTGCTCCCGGCGTGAAACACGGCCGCGTCGTGGCCCTGGCCGACGATATCGCCCGCTCCATGTCCGCGCGCGCCTGCCGCATCTCGGTAGTCCAGGGCCGCAACGCCATCGGCATCGAACTGCCCAACGCCAAGCGCGAGACCGTCTATCTGCGCGACCTGCTGTCCAGCGCCGAATACGACAAGAAGGGTCACCTGCTGCCCCTGGCCCTGGGCGAGACCATCGGCGGCGAACCCTATGTCGCCGACCTGGCCCGCATGCCCCACCTGCTGATCGCCGGCACCACCGGCTCGGGCAAGTCGGTCGGGGTCAACGCCATGATCCTGTCGATCCTGTATCGCCACAGCCCGGCCGAGTGCCGCTTCATCATGATCGACCCCAAGATGCTGGAGCTGTCGGTCTATGACGGCATCCCGCACCTGCTGGCCCCGGTCGTCACCGATCCGAAGAAGGCCGTCGTCGCCCTGAAATGGACGGTGCGCGAGATGGAGGACCGGTATCGCCGCATGTCCAAGCTGGGCGTGCGCAACATCGCCTCCTACAACGAGCGCGCCCGCGAAGCCCAGGCGAAGGGCGAGCATTTCGAGCGCACGGTCCAGACCGGCTTCGACGATCAGGGCCGCCCGGTCTATGAATCCGAGAAGATCCGGCCCGAGCCCCTGCCCTTCCTCGTCGTGGTCATGGACGAGATGGCCGACCTGATGCTGGTCGCCGGCAAGGACGTCGAGGGCGCCGTCCAGCGCCTGGCCCAGATGGCCCGCGCCGCCGGCATCCACCTGATCATGGCGACGCAGCGCCCGTCGGTCGACGTCATCACCGGCACCATCAAGGCCAACTTCCCGACCCGGATCAGCTTCCAGGTCACCTCCAAGATCGACAGCCGCACCATCCTGGGCGAACAGGGCGGCGAACAGCTGCTGGGCCAGGGCGACATGCTCTACATGGCCGGCGGCGGCCGCATCACCCGCCTGCACGGCCCGTTCGTCGACGACAAGGAAGTCGAGGACGTCTGCAAACACCTGAAGGCCCAGGCCGAGCCCGACTATCTGGACCTGATCACCGACGAACCGGACGGCGATGCCGACGGGGCGATGGATGACGGGGGCGGCGGCTCCGGCGACGACCTGTATGACCGCGCCGTGGCCGTGGTGACGCGCGACCGCAAGGCCTCGACCAGCTACGTCCAGCGCCGGCTGCAGATCGGCTACAACCGCGCCGCCTCGCTGATCGAGCGGATGGAGCAGGAAGGCGTGGTCAGCCCGGCCAACCACGCGGGCAAGCGCGATGTCCTGGCCGGTCCGCCGCCGATGGCGTGACGCCGCATCGGAACAGGCGGCGTCCAGGCCCGTTACCCCTCCCGCTGCCGTCGCAAGCTTCAGCATTTCGATGAACAGGACTTCATCGGAGCGCCGGAATATGGTCAGGCTCGCGTCATTCCGACGCCAAGCCGACCGGGCAAGATGGCAGGATCGACAACCGTCCCGAACGGGAGACTGACTTCATGACCGCCCACGCCAAGACCCTCGCCCTCGCCCCCGCCGATTTCCAGCGCCGTCGGCTGCTGCTGGGCGCTGGCTTCCTGACCGGCCTTGCAGCGCTTGGCGTCTTCGATACGGCCCAGGCCCAGTCCAACCTGTCCGCCGAAGACCGCGCCGTGGTGCAGCAAGCTCAAGCCTATCTGCAGGCCCTGACCTCGGCCCAGGGGACCTTCGTCGAGACGGGTCCGGGCGGTCAACGTCGTGAAGGCCGTTTCTATCTGCAGCGTCCGGGCAAGATGAGGTTCGAATACACCAGTCCGGCCGGACTTCTGGTGGTGTCGGACGGCTACAACGTCAAACGCTATGACCCGCGCCTCAACAATTTCCAGCAGGTGCCTCTGGGCCGCACGCCCCTGTCCACCTTCCTGGCGCGCAATGTCCGTCTGGACCAGGGCGTCCGCATCGACCGTGTCACGCGGATGAGCTCCGGCGCCTTCGCGATCACCGCGCGCGATTCCGGTCGTCCCAACGACGGTGCGGTCGTTCTGGCCTTCGCCGGCGATCCGATGCGGCTGCATGAATGGACCATTACGGACGCACAGGGCGCCCGCACCCGCACCCAGCTGACAGCGCTTCAGCCGGCCTCGAACCTGGCTTCCAGCCTGTTTCAGCTCCGGGATCCGACCCGTCGCCCCGGTCGCAACTGAGTCTGGCTTCAAGGATCAACACTATCCGTCCGTTGCCGGATAATCACAGCCAAACATCAAATATGACAATTTGACCTTTTCTTTTTGCCGTGACATTAGAAGCACAGAGCGGCGGCGGCCGTTCTACCGCCTCGGATGCATCCCCCTCCCGGCGGCGAGAGAGACGATCACCTTTTATAAGCCCGGCCCGTAGCGGCCGGGCCTTTTTTATGCGCCGAGGCCTGCTATGGCGGGGCATGACCCTTCGCCTCGCCACCTGGAACATCAACTCCGTCCGCCTGCGCATCGACCAGGTCGCCCGGTTCGTCGCCGAACGCGCGCCCGACGTCCTGCTGTTGCAGGAGATCAAGTGCACGACCGATCAATTTCCGCGCGCCGCCTTTGAGGACATGGGAATGCCCCACCTGCGCGTGGCCGGCCAGAAGGGCTGGCACGGGGTGGCCATCGCCTCGCGCCTGCCGCTGGAGGACAGCGACACCTTCCAGGTCTGCAAACTGGGCCATGCGCGCTGCGTCTCGGCCCAGGTCGCCGGAATCGACGTTCAGAACTTCTATATCCCGGCCGGCGGGGACGTCCCTGATCGGACCCTGAACCCCAAGTTCGATCACAAGATGGACTTTTACGAACAGCTGACGGCCATCGTCGCCAGACAGGACAAGGCCCGCCCTCTGGTCATGGCCGGAGACTTCAACATTGCGCCGGGCGAAGGCGATGTCTTCAATCATCGCTACATGTCCAAGATCGTCAGCCACACGCCGATTGAGGTCGAGACCCTGAACCGGCTGCAGGCGACTGGCGGCTTCGCCGACGTGCTGCGGGACCGATTCCCCGAGCCGCAGAAACTGGCCAGCTGGTGGAGCTATCGCGCCGCCGACTTCCGCAAGTCCAACCGCGGCCTCCGCCTGGACCACATCTGGACCTCGCCGGGCCTCACCCCGGCCGTGGTCAAGGACACCGCCCGAATCCACGACGACGTCCGCGAATGGGACCGCCCGTCGGATCACGCCCCTGTCACGGTCGATCTGGACGTCTGACCCTCAATAGACGGGAAGCAAGCGTCCGCGGATCGCGGTGGCGGGCTTGGGGCGTCGGCCCAGAGCCTTGGCCGCCTTGGCCAGTCGGTCCACCGCCTGATCCAAGACCGGTTCGGGCAGGGTGTAGGGCAGGCGCAGGCGGCGTTCGAAGGCGCCGTCGACGCCGAAGCGAGGCCCCGCCGCCAGCCGCAGCCCCTCGGCCTCGGCTCGCACCACCAAGGCGGAGCTGATCGGCGCGGGCAGGCGGACCCAAAGCGACAGGCCGCCGGCGGGACGGGGGCAGGTCCAGTCGGGCAGGCGCTGGGCGAGCTGCGCACGCAAATGGTCTCGCCGCACTCGTAGAAGGGGGCGACGCACCGCCAGGGCCGCTCCACCGTCATTCAGCAGTTCAACCGCCGCCAACTGCTCCAGGATCGGCACGCCTAGGTCGAAACTGGCGCGGCTTTGGGCTAGGCGCTGGATCACCGCCCGGTCGGCGCGGATCCAGCCGATGCGCAACCCGCCCCAAACGCTCTTGGACATGGAGCCCAGCCGCACGACGCGCGGCGCATCGACGGCCGAGGCGCTGAGCGCGGGCGGTCCGCTGAGCGTCAGATCGACCAGGGTCTCGTCGAGGACCAGCAGGGTCTCGCTCCCCTTCAACCCGGCCAACAAACGCGACCGGTCGGGCGCACGCATCATCCGGCCGGTCGGATTATTATGATCGAGGACCAGATAGGCCATGGGCGCCCCGCTGCGCCGACAGGCCGAGACCAGACCCTCTACATCCCAACCATCCTCTCCCGCGTCGTCCGGCAGGGCCACGGGCGTGGCGCGTCCTCCGGCGGCCAGGATGGCGTCAATGGCCTGGGGATAGGTCGGATGGTCGATCACCACCGGATCGCCGGGCCGAACCGTCAGGCGCAACAGATGGACCAAGCCGTTGTGCGCCCCATGAGTGATCAGGATTTGGCCAGGCGACGTCGGCAGGCCTCGGCGGCGATAGCCGGCCGCGACCGTTTCGCGCAGCTCCTCCAGCCCGGCGGTTTCATAGCCGTGGCCGGGCAGGTTTGCGGGCAATCGCTCCAGCGCGCGAACATAGGCGGTGTGAACATTGGGGTCGGCGGGCAGGACTGCGGCCGTCAGGTCGATCAGGCCGGGTTTGGTTTCGTCGACGCCGGGGGCATGACGCGGACCAGGCCCCGCGGGAAGACTTGTCCGGGCCGCCGCCCCCTGTCCGCCGGTCAGAAAGCCGTCATCCCGAAGTCGGCCATAGGCAGCGGATACAGTCGTACGGCTCAAACCCAACGCCTGCGCCATTTCTCGCTCGCCCGGCAACCGAGTCGCCAACGGCAGTCGTCCGTCCAGGATCAGAAGTCTTACTGCGCCGGCCAGTTGGCGATAGGCCGCCCCCGCGCCCGGCGTGCGCCAGGAGCCGAGATGGCGTGTCAGGGAGACAGGACTGATGGATCGCGGCGACATAAGGCCAGAATGGCATAACTGGACCTTTTTTTAATAGCCAGTTTGTCGCAATTCGACGAAATGACCCGTCGCCTGATCCAATTGTTCGTCGGCCTGATCCTCTACGGCCTGTCCATCGCCCTGATCGTGCGCGCCGATCTGGGGCTGGACCCGTGGGACGTCCTGACCCAGGGCGTATTCGAACGGTTCGCCGGCCCGGCGGGTATCAGCTTCGGCCTGGTCGTCAACCTGATCGGTATGGCGGTGCTGGTCCTGTGGATTCCGCTGCGCCAGCGGCCAGGAATCGGCACTCTGGCCAATGTTCTGGTCATCGGCGTGGTGGCGGGGTTTGGTCTGGACTGGCTGCCGACAGACCTGGGCCTACCCGTCAGGGCCGTTCTATTAGGTGCAGGAATCCTGCTGAACGGTGTGGCCAGCGGCGCCTATATCGGCGCGGGTCTCGGTCCGGGGCCGCGCGACGGCCTGATGACCGGGATTTTCGCGCGCACCGGCTGGCCGGTGAAATGGGTCAGGACGACGATAGAAGTGATCGTGGTGGCCGTCGGCTGGACCCTTGGCGGATCCGTGGGCCTGGGCACAGTGGTCTACGCCGTCAGCATCGGCCCGCTGGTCCACGTCTTCCTGCCGATGTTCACGATCCGGACGCCAGCTGAGCCTCAGGGCTGCAAACGGTACCCGCCGGCGTCGGTCAGCAGCAGGCGGGCCTGGCCGGGTTCGGGCTCGATCTTCTGGCGCAGGCGATAGATATGGGTTTCCAGCGTGTGGGTGGTGACGCCGGCGTTGTAGCCCCAGACCTCGGTCAGCAGTTCCTCGCGCGACACGGGCTTGGCGCCGGCGCGGTAGAGGTATTTCAGGATGTTGGTTTCCTTTTCGGTCAACCGCACCTTCTTGCCCTTGGCGTCCATCAGAACTTTGGCCGCAGGACGGAACTCATAGGGGCCGATGGAGAAGACGGCGTCTTCCGACTGTTCGTGGCTGCGCAGATGGGCGCGGATGCGGGCCAGCAGGACGGCGAACCGGAAGGGCTTGGTGACATAGTCATTGGCGCCGGCGTCGAGACCCAGGATGGCGTCGGCGTCGGCGGCCTGGGCCGTCAGCATGATGACCGGGGTCGAGACCCCGTCCTTGCGCAACAGGCGGCAGGCCTCGCGGCCGTCCATGTCCGGGAGATCGACGTCCAGAAGGATCAGGTCGGCGCGGATCTCGCGACCCATGCGGACGCCGTCCGTAGCGGTCGCGGCCTGCTGGGTCTTGAACTCCTCGTGGAGGTTCAACTGCTCGGCCAAGGCCTCGCGCAGGTCGTCGTCGTCGTCGATGATCAATATGGTCTTGGGCGTGGGCATGTTCAGACAATGGCGAGGCTTGGCCCCCGCGCCAAGGCTTGGGGGTGCGAATTCACGTCGGGTTACGGCCTAGAGGCGGTTTAAGGTCGATTTCGTTCCCCAAACAACGCCGTTCCCACCCGGACATGGGTCGCGCCGCAGCGGATCGCAGTCTCGTAGTCGCCGCTCATCCCCATCGACAGGACCGAAAGGCCGTTGCGTTCGGCCATGTCGCGCAGCAGGGCGAAATGCGGTTCGGCCTCCTGATCCGCAGGGGGAATGCACATCAGACCCTCGACCGTCAGGCCGTAGGTCCGGCGCGCCGTCTCGATCAGGGCGGCGGCGGCCTCGGGCAGGACGCCGGCCTTTTGCGGCTCGGCGCCGGTATTGACCTGAACCAGAACGCGCGGCGATCGGCCGCGCTTCTGCGCCGCCTCGGCCAGGGCGCGGGCCAGCTTCTCGCGGTCCAGGGTCTCGATCACGTCGAACAGGACGACGGCGTCCTCGGCCTTGTTCGTCTGCAGGGGGCCGATCAACCGTAGCTCCAATCCGTCCAGACCCGACAGCCGTTCGGTCCAGCGCGCCTGCGCCTCCTGCACCCGGTTCTCGCCGAACACCCGCTGACCCGTCGACAGGATGGCGTCGATCGCCTCATCCGGCTGGGTCTTGGAGACGGCCGTCAGGGTCACGGCGGCGGGATCTCGCCCGGCGGCGTGGCAGGCCGCGTCGATCCGGGCGCGGACGGCGGCGACCCTTTCGGCGATGGACGGGAAGGGCGAAGCGGGGGAAGAAGAGGTCATGATCCTGCCGGCCGGTTACAGCGACGACGCGCGCGCGCTCTGGGATGCGGCGACCGCTCTAAACCGCGCCGCCGCCGCTGTCAGCCCGAGCGTCGCCCGTTTGCCGCCGCTGCTGTTCTTCACCGACCCGGACCGCACGTCCCGCCCGTGGGAGACCGCGGCCCGTCTTCCGGCCGGATCGGGGGTGGTCTATCGCGCCTTCGGGGCGGCCGACGCCATCCAGACGGGCCGTCGGTTGCGGGAGGCGACGCGGGGCGCCGGGGTGAAACTGCTGGTCGGGCGAGACGCTGATCTGGCGGAGACGCTGGAAGCGGACGGGCTGCATCTGCCCGAGCGCGAGGCGAGACAGGCGCGATCGGTTGGCCGGGCTCATCCCGATTGGTTGCTGACCGCCGCCTGGCATGGGGGCCGGCCCATGACCGAAGGTCTGGACGCCCTGGTTCTTTCGCCGGTGTTTCCGGCCGGCGGCGCTTCGGCGGCAAAGCCCGCCATGGGCGTCGCCGAATTCGGACGATGGATTCGGGATGTCGATCTGCCGGTCTATGCCCTGGGCGGGATCGGACCGGATAATGTCGCGTCCTTGACGGGATCGGGGGCCTGCGGACTGGCCGGGGTGGAGGCGATACAGTCCGCCTTCCGTAGTTGAGCCCGTCTCGACGCTTCGCAGAAGCCGCGCCGTGGGCGTCGATCGCGAATCAGAAGTTGAAGATGGTCTCGAGCCGCACACGGGGCTGGGTTCGGCCATTGGTCTCAGGCGCCCGGGCCGGATCCGCTTCGCGCGACGCTACAGCGGCGGCGGCGCCGACGCGCAGACGATCGTTCAGACGGTAATAGGCGCCCGCCTCGACATCGCCCCAGTCAGTCTCGCGCCCGACCGGTTGGTTCAGATTGAAATCCAGACCCCACCGGCCCTGGTCGTTCAGGCGCAGACCGCGACGCTGTTGCGACGGCGCATTGCGCTGGGCGGCCTGGGCTTCCGACAGGGTGACGCTCGGCGCGCGAGTCGGCGCAGCGTTCTGGGCAAGCGCCGGCGCAGAGACGGCGAGCGCCATCGTCGCAAAAATCACAGCCGAGACATCGCCGAAACGCATTCTGAACCCTTTGAACGCCCTCGAGTGAAGACGTCCTACCCTGAACCGACCTTATATGGTCGTGGACGCCGCGATTAGACACCGGGGGTCCGCCCGGTCAACGCAACGTGGTCTTGATGTCGGGGTTCCGCTGCATTGTTGCAGTGCGATGTGGCTCAAGCGTCACGGGATTTGAGCCAAATGGAGCGTTGCTGTCAGCGACCTGTCACGGAACGGCGCAACTCGTATCGCCGCTGGGCCGCACTTCGCCTTGTCATCGCCCCTTTTGCCCGTGTTATAGAGCCACGCAGCGGCGCGAACTTACGCGCGGCGCCCTGCGCGCGTGTGGGCGAGGGCCTTCACGTCCCTGAGTTTACGGAGACTTCCTTGATGAGCCTCAACAAGGCCCTGGTTCGCGGCGTCGCCATCGCCCTGGTCTCGGGCGTCGCCCTGAGCGCCTGCTCGAGCATCCCCTTCGTCGGCGGCGACAAGAAGACCCCCAAGACGAACGTGCAGCAAGGCATCGGCGTCAACGGCTATCTGTGGCGCGCCTCGCTCGACACCCTCAGCTTCATGCCGCTGCTGACCGCTGATCCCTGGGGCGGCGTGATCAACTACGACTGGTACACCAATCCCCAGACGCCGAACGAACGCTTCAAGGCGACCGTCTTCATCCTGGACACCCGTCTGCGCGCCGATGCGCTGAACGTCACGGTGACCAAGGAAGTGAAGGGCGCGGACGGTCAATGGACCGCCGCTCCGGTCGCCGCCCAGACCGAGGCGGACCTGGAAAACGCCATTCTGACCAAGGCGCGCCAACTGAACCTGTCTAATGCGGGCTGAAGGCCCGCATTAGTTCCTTTTTAGGCGCTACCGCCCTTCGGGCTACTTGAGCGCGACGCGCTCAGGCGTTTGTGGGACGCATTACTTCTTGGGCGCTGTCGTCCTTCGGGCTAGTGAGCCGGGAGGGCGGCAGCGCCCTTTTGACTTCAGGACGACCGTGGCCCGTTACGAACCCAAGACCGCCGAACCCCGCCAACAGGCCCGCTGGGCCGAGGCCTCCGCCTTCGTGACGAAGGACACCGGCCGGCCGAAATACTATGTGCTCGAGATGTTCCCCTATCCGTCGGGCAACATCCACATGGGCCACGCCCGCAACTATGTGATGGGCGATGTGGTGGCGCGGTCCAAGCGCGCCCAGGGCTATGATGTTCTGCACCCGATGGGCTGGGACGCCTTCGGCATGCCGGCCGAGAACGCGGCCATGGAACGCGGCATCCACCCCAAGGGCTGGACCTACGACAATATCGCCCAGATGCGCGACCAGCTGAAACTGCTGGGCCTGTCGCTGGACTGGTCGCGCGAGTTCGCCACCTGCGACCCGGAATATTACGGCAAGCAGCAGGCCTGGTTCCTGGAGCTGTATCGGCGCGGCCTGGTCTATCGCAAGGACGGGGTGGTCAACTGGGACCCGGTCGACAACACCGTCCTGGCCAATGAGCAGGTGATCGACGGGCGCGGCTGGCGTTCGGGCGCGGTGGTCGAAAAGCGCAAGCTGAACCAGTGGTTCCTGCGCATCACCGACTATGCCGACGACCTGATCGACGGTCTGAAGACCCTGGACCGCTGGCCCGAGAAGGTCCGGCTGATGCAGGAGAACTGGATCGGTCGGTCCAAGGGTCTGCAGATGACCTGGAAATGGGCGGGCGAAGCGCCGGCGGCTTCGCCTGACGGTCTGGAAATCTACACCACCCGCCCGGACACGCTGTATGGCGCGTCCTTCATGGGCATCGCGCCGGACCATCCCATCGCCAAGGCCCTGGCGGAGGCCGACACGGCCGTCGCTGACTTCGTCGCCAAATGCCGTGCCGGCGGCACGTCCCAGGCCGACATCGACCAGGCCGAGAAGATCGGCTGGGACACGGGCCTGAAGGCCGTCCATCCCTTTACAGGGGCGGAAATCCCCGTCTGGATCGCCAACTTCATCCTGTCGGAATACGGCACGGGCGCCATCTTCGCCTGCCCGGCCCATGACCAGCGCGACCTGGACTTCGCCCGCAAATACGGCCTGCCGGTGATCCCGGTGGTCCGCCCCGAGGGCGCCGGCGACGACTTCGCTGTGGGCGACGAGGCCTATACTGGTCCCGGCGCCATCTTCCATTCCGACTTCCTGGACGGCCTGGACATCGAGGCCGCCAAGGCCGAGGCGGTCCGCCGCGTCGAGGCGGCGGGCACGGGCAAGGGCGCGACCATCTATCGCCTGCGCGACTGGGGCGTTTCGCGCCAGCGCTATTGGGGTTGCCCGATCCCGATCATCCACTGCCCGTCCTGCGGGCCGGTGGAGGTTCCCGCCGATCAGTTGCCGGTCGTCCTGCCCGACGACGTGACCTTCGACGTGCCCGGCAATCCGCTGGACCGCCATCCCAGCTGGAAACACGTCCAATGCCCGTCCTGCGGCCAGGACGCGACGCGCGAGACCGACACCCTGGACACCTTCGTCGACTCCAGCTGGTATTTCGCCCGCTTCACCGACCCGACGGCGGCCGAGCCGATCAACACCGAGGCGGCGAACCGCTGGCTGCCTGTGGATCAGTATATCGGCGGGGTCGAGCACGCGGTGCTGCACCTGCTGTACGCCCGCTTCATCACCCGCGCCCTGTCGGACGCCGGCATGCTGTCGGTGAAGGAGCCCTTCGCCGGCCTGTTCACGCAAGGCATGGTGGTCCACGAGACCTATCGTCGTGAGAACGGCCAGTGGGTCGAGCCTACCGACGTCGAGCTGACCAATGCTGACGGCGTCCGCTCCGCCCGCCAGCTGTCGACCGGCGAGACCCTGGTGATCGGCGACATCGAGAAGATGTCCAAGTCCAAGAAGAACGTCGTCGCGCCTCAGGAAATCCTGGAGAGCCACGGCGTGGACGCCGGCCGTCTGTTCGTCCTGTCCGACAGCCCGCCTGAGCGGGACGTGCAATGGACCCCCGGCGGGGTGGAGGGCGCCAGCCGGTTCGTGCAGCGCACCTGGACCCTGTTCGACGCCTATGACGCGGCCTTCGCGGGCGAGGACAAGGCCAACGCCGAACTGCTGCGCGAGACGCACAAGGCGATCAAGGCGGTGTCCGAGGGCGTGGAGGGCTTCCGCTTCAACTCGGCCATCGCCAAGCTGTACGCCTTCGTCGCCACCGTCCGCGACAGCGCCCAGGCCGGCGGCGACGCCAAGCGTCAGGCCCTGTCGGCCCTGGCCCGCCTGATCGCCCCCTTCACCCCGCACCTGGCCGAGGAATGCTGGACCCAGCTCGGCGAAGACGGGATTGTTCTGGACGCGCCGTGGCCCGTGTGGGACGCTGCGCTGGCGGCCGACGACGAGGTGGTCCTGCCCATCCAGATCAACGGCAAGCGTCGCGCGGAAATCCGCGTGCCGCGCGGCATGGAGCCCGCCGAGGTCGAGGCCATGGTTCTGGCCGACGAGACCGTGCAGGCGCGGCTGGAGGGTCTGAGCGTGAAGAAGATCGTCGTGGTCAAGGACCGGATCGTCAATCTGGTGGCCGGCTGATGCGGGGCGCGGCGGCCTTTGCGGCTCTGACTGTGCTGGGGGCGTCCCTGGCGGTCTCGGCCTGCGGCTTCACCCCGATCTACGCCGAGCCGGCCATGGGGTCGTCCCTGCGCAGGATCGCCGTATCCACTCAGGATGACCGTCTGGGCTATCGTCTGCGCGAACAGCTGGAAGACGCCCTGGCCTGGGATCAGTCGGCCACGCCCCTGTATCGCCTGACGACACAGGTCGAACAGAGCCGCCGCTCGCTGGGCCGTCGGATCGACGATACAGCCACCCGCTACGAACTGACGGTCAAGGCCGCCTGGACCCTGACGCCGGCGGCAGGCGGAACGCCCGTCACCGGCGTGGAGACCGTCACCACCACCTATGCGACCGCCGACCAGCCCTATGCCGCCATCGCCGCCCAGCAGGACGGCGAGGAGCGCGCCGCGGCGGAACTGGCCCGCCTGATCCGACTGGACCTCATGCAGGCGCTGTCGAACCGGTGATCCTCGCCAAACGCCCAGAGATCGATCGCTTTCTGAAGGCGCCCGATCCGGCCATCCGGGCGGCCGTCATCCACGGCAAGGACCGGTCGGGCGTCGCCGAACGGGCGGAGATCCTGTGCCGCGCGATCACGCCGGACCTGAATGATCCGTTCAACGTCACGGTCCTGACCGACAGCGACATCGACAGCGACGAAAGCAAGCTGGAGGAGGCCCTGACGGCCATGTCCCTGATGGGCGGGCGTCGTCTGGTGCGGATCCGTCTGTCGGCGCTGAAGCCCGGGGTGGACAAGGCGGTCGCCGCCGCCGTGAAGATCCATGCCGAGGGCGGCTATAATCCCGACGCCATGCTGGTGGTCGAGGCCGACCAGCTGGGCCGGGAATCCGCCCTGCGCAAGACCGCCGAGAAGGAGGCCGGGGCCGTCGGCATCGTCTGCTACGAGGACGAGACCGGCGACATCGCCCGCATGACCCGCGAGGCCCTGGCCGCCGACAAGGTGGGGCTGACGGCGGACGCCCTGGACCGGTTTGTCGGCCGGCTGCCGCGCGAGCGGGGCCTGATGCGCCAGGAGATCGAGCGCCTGGCCCTGTTCATCGGCCCCGGCTCGGGCCGGACCATTGATGTCGAAGAGCTGGAGCAGCATCTGGGCGTCGAACCCGACGCCTCCCTGTCCGATGCGGCGCTTCAGGCCTTCGGCGCCCGGCCCGGCCCGGCCCAATCGGGTTTGAGACGGGCCTTCGCCGAGGGTGAATCCTCGGTCCTGGCCGTGCGGTCCGCCGCCCTGCACCTGGGAAGGCTGCGCCGGATCAATATCCCGCAGGCCAATGGAGCGGGGGCCAAGGAGGCGGCCAAGGCGGCTGGGGTCTTCTGGAAGCAGGAGGCAGAGATGCTACGCCAGGCCCGGGCCTGGCGGCTGGAGGCGCTGGACGAGGTGCTGGACAGTATCAACACCGCCGACGTCGCCACCAAGACGACCGGAATGCCGGATCAATTGATCGCCGAACGCCTGCTGCTGGAAATCGCCGGCCGCGCGCGCAGGCTCGGTCTTTAACGTCCCTCCTCCCGCGAAACGGGAGGAAACGAAGCCTCAGCCCCGCTTCGAAGCCTTTCGGAAGGCCGGTTGGGCCATGGCGACATTCCGCGCCGACACGCTCTTTTCCTCAGCCTTGGCGCCGACCTGGGCGTTAAAGCCATGACCCGCCTTGGCCTTCTTGGCGGCCAAGGCCTGTTTCAGTTTGTCGGCGGCGGAGGGGGCGGTTTCGTCGGTCATGGATTGATCCTAGCACGTCCTCGGCGATGAGTCTGGCGTCTCAGGCGCGCATCAGCCGCCGGCAAAGGTCGTCCAACTGTTCCAGCGAGCCGTAGCGGATCGTCAGTTCACCCTTGCCGCTGCGGTCGTTCAGCTGGACATTCAGGCCCAGAGCGTCGGCCAGATCCTGTTGCAGGGCGGCGACATCGGCCGCCCCCTCCCCGCCCTCGGCCGGCTTGGGCTTGACCGGCTTGGGGCCTTCCGCCGCGCGCCGCGCCAGGGCCTCGACCTGACGCACGTTCAGCCCTTCATTGTAGGCCTGTTCAGCCAGGGCGGCGGCGTGGGGCGCGGTGATCAGGGCGCGGGCGTGACCGGCGGTCAGCTTGCCGTTTCGGACGTACCAGAGCACTTCCTCCGGCAACTGCAGCAGCCGCAGAGTGTTGGCGATGTGACTGCGGCTCTTGCCGACGATGCCCGCCACCTGGTCCTGGGTGCGGCCGAACCGTTCCATCAGCACCCGATAGGCGTCGGCCTCTTCCAGCGGATTCAGGTCGGCGCGCTGGACGTTTTCGATTATCGCGACTTCGAACACCTCGACGTCGTCCATTTCGTGGACGACGATCGGTACCTCGGTCAGCCGAGCGGCCTGGGACGCACGCCAGCGGCGCTCACCGGCGATGATCTGCCAGACCCCGTCCTCGCCGCGCTGCGACCGGACCAGAATGGGTTGCAGCACACCCTTGTCGCGGATCGAGGCCGTCAGCTCTTCCAGATGTTCCTGGGTGAAGATCTTCCGCGGTTGATCAGGATTGGGCTTCAGGCTCTCGATCGGCACGCGTTGAACGCCCGAAGGCAGGGTCGCGCCCGCCGCCGTCGGCGCTTCGACAGCCTCGCCCATCAGGGCCGAAAGACCCCGTCCAAGACCTCTTTGTCGTTCAGCCAAGATACTGTTCCGTTTCTTCTTTTAAACTCGTGTACCGGTCGGTCGGGATCAGGCGGCCAGCTTCAGCCGCTGGCGTTCGCGCTTCACCACTTCCTTGGCCAGACGCAGATAGGCCTGGCTGCCCGCGCATTTCAGATCATAGATCAGGGCCGGCTTGCCGAAGGACGGCGCCTCCGCCACCCGGACGTTGCGGGGAATGACGCTGTCATAGACCTTGTCGCCGAAATGGGCCCGCACGTCATTGGCCACCTGGCCCGACAGGGCGCTGCGGCGATCATACATGGTCAGAACCAGACCCTGGATTTCAAGGGCGGGATTCAGGCTTTGCTTGACCATGTCGATGGTCCGCATCAGCTGGCTGAGCCCCTCCAGAGCGAAGAACTCGCACTGAAGCGGCACCAGGACCGCATCGGCCGCCGCCATGGCGTTCAGGGTCAGCAGGTTCAGAGAGGGCGGACAGTCGATCAACACATAGTCATACGCGGTAGGGCCGTGATCATGGGCCCGCAAGGCGTCGCGCAAACGATAGGACCGACGGTCGGCCTGGCTCAATTCGATCTCGACACCGGACATGTCGGCGTCGGCCGGCACGATCCACAGGCCGGGCACTGTCGTCTGCACGGCAGCGTCATCGACTGAGCGCTGATCGACAACCACGTCATAGATGGTGACGCGGCGTGTTTCACGTGGAACACCCAGACCGGTCGAGGCATTGCCCTGGGGGTCCATGTCCACGATCAGCACGCGCTTGCCGATGGCGGCCAGGGCGGTGCCGAGGTTGATGGCGGTCGTCGTCTTGCCCACGCCGCCCTTCTGGTTGGACACGGCGAGGACGCGGGCAGGCAGTTTGTTAGTGCTTGGGGCGGGCACGTCGAACACTCCGGACTGTCACGATGCGGCCGCGCGGGTCGCTTTGCGACGGGGCCAGTTCAGCGTCGAGATGCCAGGATTTCCGCGCCTCAATCAACTCGGATTCGGCCTTCTCCCCCTTCAGGAACAGACCTTGTGCACCCCTTTGGAAGTAGGGCTGTGCATAACCCAGCAATCGCTCCATCGGGGCGACGGCACGGGCGGTGACGATATCGCATTTGACCGTCTGCTCCTCCGCCCGACCGTTGATCACGGTCGCCGGCAGATCCATGACATCGACGATCTCCTGCAAGAACCGACACCGTTTCCCGAGGCTGTCGATTAGCCAGACATGCGCATCCGGAGCGTCCTTCAACAGAATAGCCAGAACCACGCCCGGGAACCCCGCCCCAGCGCCGAGATCAGCCCAGGTGCGGGCCACAGGCGCATGGGTCAACAGCTGGGCGCTGTCCCAGGCATGGCGGTTCCAGAAATCCGGGAGACTGTCCGGGCCGACCAGATTCATCACCGAATTGGCTTTACTCAGCCGGATACGGAAATCTTCCAGATCCGCCATCTGCTGCGGCGTCGCGCCGGCCTTGCCCTGAAAGAGGGTCTTTTCGGCATTCAGCATCAGGCCGCCACCCCTCCCTGGACCGAGGTCTTGGGCGCCCTCTTCACATGCGCCAGCAGGGCCGTGAGAGCGCCAGGCGTCATGCCCTCGATCCGGCCCGCCTGGCCGAGGGTGCGGGGCTGCACTCGCGCCAGCTTTTCCTTCACTTCATTTGAAAGACTGCCGATGGCGGCATAGTCGAGATCGGTGGGCAGAAGCAGGCCCTCTTCGGTTCGCAAGGCCTCGGCGTCGATCAATTGCCGGTCGAGGTAGTTGGCGTAGCCGGCGTCTATTTCCACCTGCTCGCGCACCTCGGCGTCCCAGGAGGCGACGACCGGATGGGTCTGGACGAAATGATCCAGCGTCACATCAGGAAACGCCAACAGTTCCCGCATGGAACGCCGTCTGCCATCCGCGTTGACTGGAATTCCAATGGCGTTGGCTTCCTTCGGCGTGAACAGGGTTTCACGTGAAACAATGCCGGCCTCGGACAGTTTTTGGGCCTTAAGCTCAAAACGCTTCCGGCGCTCAGGTCCGACGATCCCAAGCGCAATTGCCAGCGGCGTCAGTCGCTGATCGGCGTTGTCCGCCCTCAGGGTCAGCCTGTACTCGGCCCGGCTGGTGAACATCCGATAGGGTTCCGTCACCCCCCGCGTCACCAGATCGTCGATCATCACACCGATATAGGCCTGGTCACGGCCCAGGATCACCGGCGCATCCCCCCCAGCCGTGCGGGCCGCATTCAGGCCGGCCATCAAGCCCTGGGCCGCCGCCTCCTCATATCCCGTGGTGCCGTTGATCTGGCCGGCCAGATAGAGACCCGGCCGCTTCTTGACCTCAAGGGCGGGGCTCAGCTCGCGTGGATCGACATAGTCGTATTCGATGGCGTAGCCGTAGCGGAACACCTCCACCGCCTCCAGGCCGGGGATGGTCCGAAGGAACGCCAACTGGGTCGGTTCCGACACCGAAGTCGAGATACCGTTGGGATAGACGGTGGGATCATCCAGACCTTCTGGTTCCAGGAAGATCTGATGGCTCGTCTTGTCGGCGAACCGCACGACCTTGTCCTCGATCGACGGGCAATAGCGGGGTCCACGGCCCGACAGCTTGCCGCCATAGACCGCGCTCTCGCCCAGGTTCTCGGCGATGATGCGATGAGTTTCCTCACTCGTATGGGTAACGCCGCAAGCGATCTGCGGCACGTCGATCCGGTCCGTCATGAAGGAAAAGGCGGACGGCGTTTCGTCCGCCTGCTGCATCTCCAGCCCGTCCCAGGCGATGGTTCGTCCGTCCAGCCGCGCCGGCGTTCCGGTCTTCAGCCGCCCCATCATCAGGTCGGCCGCGTGAAGATCAGCGGCCAAACCGGTCGAGGGATCCTCGCCGTGACGGCCTGCCGGAGTTCTTTCATCGCCCCGGTGGATGACGCCGTTCAGGAAGGTGCCGGTCGTCAAGACCACGGCCCCTGCCCTCACCCTCTCCCCGGTCCCGGTCGTCACGCCGACCACGCGATCGCCGTCCAGGATCAAACCCTCAGCCGTTCCCGCCATCAGGCTCAAGTTCGGCGTCCGGGCCAGCTCCGCCTGCATGGCTTCGCGGTACAGACGGCGATCGATCTGGCTCCGGGGACCGCGCACGGCCGCGCCCTTGGACCGGTTCAGGAGGCGGAACTGGATTCCTGACACGTCCGCCAGACGTCCCATGATCCCGTCCAACGCATCGATCTCACGCACCAGATGGCCCTTGCCCAGGCCGCCAATGGCGGGATTGCACGACATTTCGCCGATGGGTTCCAGCTTCTGGGTCAGCAACAGAGTCCGCGCGCCAGCACGGGCTGAAGCGGCAGCGGCTTCACAACCGGCGTGACCACCGCCGATGACGACAACGTCGTAGGAAATCTCGATGGGGGAGTTCATCCCCGCCACATAGTCCAGTTGGACGGTTTTCGCTACACCACAGACCGGCGCCCGGTTCGACGATCGGTGGTATTACCTAAGGTGTTTCACGTGAAACACCGGTATTACTTGCCGATGCAGAAGGTCGAAAACACCTCGCCAAGGATATCTTCAACCCCGATCGCCCCCGTCACCCGCGACAGGGCCTCGGCCGCACGCCGCAGGTCCTCGCCGGCCATCTCTGGCCCGGCATCCAAGGCACGCCGCCCGGCCTCCACCGCCTCCAGGGCCTCATTCAGGCGCAGACGGTGACGCTCCCGCGTAACCGCCGGAAAATCGGCGCCCGATAGATCCTGCGCCAGCCGCGTCGCAATCCAGTCGTGCAGAAGCAACAGACCCTCCCCACTGCGGCTGCTGACCTCGATTCGGTCGAAGCCCCCGCTTGGAACAGACCCACCGAGGTCGGCCTTGTTCGCCACGACCAGATCGCCTGGTCTGGCATAGGCCGCCGCCACGCCATCGAGATCGCCTGGCGCCCTGACCCAAAGACGCAGATCCGCCTGTTCGGCCCGCATCCGCGCCCGCCGCACGCCTTCCGCCTCGACAGGATCAGCGCTCTCTCTCAGGCCCGCCGTGTCGGACAGGGTCACGGCATAGCCGCCGATCACCAGGTCGGCGTCCAGCACATCCCGCGTCGTTCCGGCGATGGGCGTGACGATGGCCGCTTCACGTTCGACCAGGGCGTTGAACAGCGATGACTTGCCGGCATTGGTTTCGCCGATCAGGACGATGCGATAGCCGTCGCGCACCCGCTCGCCCCGTCGCCCCGTATCCACGGCGCGCCGCAAATCCTCGGCCAAACGGTCAAGAACCGGTCCGGCCGTCCGGGCCAGATTGTCGGGTACGTCCTCATCCGGAAAATCGATCTCCGCCTCGACCAAGGCCATGGCGCGGAGCAGATCCCGGCGAAAGCCCGCATAGGTCTCGCTGAGCTTCCCGTCGAGCTGGCCCAGGGCCTGCCGCGCCTGGGCGGCCGTCTCGGCGTCGATCAGGTCAGCCACCGCCTCGGCCTGGGCCAGGTCCATCCGCCCGTTCTGGAAGGCGCGGCGGGTGAACTCCCCCGGCTCGGCCGGCCGTACGCCCAGAGCGATCAGGGCGCCGCTGGCCGCTTCCACGACCGCCCGGCCGCCATGCAGATGGAGTTCGGCGGAGTCCTCGCCGGTATAGGAATGAGGCGCGACGAACCGAAGCACCAGGGCCTGGTCGATGTGGTCGCCGGCGTAGGCCAGGTCTCGTACCGAGGCCATTCGAGGCTTCAATCGAGTGGCGCCAAGCGCCGTCAAGGCCGCATCAACGCCCGGCCCCGACAGACGCATGACGGCGATGGCCCCACGTCCGGGCGGCGTCGCAAGCGCGAAGATCGTATCTTGCATCATCGAATTATGCCTCCTCCCCTCCGGTCGGGAGGAGACGCGGCGTCTTCATTTCACCGCCGCGTCCATCATTCTGCGGAACTGGTCCTGGGCCTGAAGGCCGAAGCTCGTCCAGGTCTTCATCAATTCGTCGGGCTGCATGGCGGCGACATTGGCCTGCATCCGCTTCTGCATCTCGGCGACCATGGCGTCGTTCAGCGGCGTGACGTCCGGCAGCCCCAGGAAGGCGCGCGCCTCCGCCGGGGTGCAGTCCACTTCGACATTGACCTTCATCGAACCGTCTCCTGTTTCACGTGAAACGTCCGAAGACGGATCAGGTGTTCATCGACTGGAAGAAGTCCGAGTTGTTCTTCGACTGGCGCAGCTTGTCGAGCAGGAATTCGATCGCGTCCTGCGGACCCATGGGGTTCAGGATGCGACGCAGGACATAGGTCTTGGCCAGCTGATCCTTCGGCGTGATCAGGTCTTCCTTGCGGGTGCCGGACTTCAGCACGTCGATGGCGGGGAAGATGCGCTTGTCGGCGACCTTGCGGTCCAGCACGATTTCCGAGTTGCCGGTGCCCTTGAACTCTTCGAAGATCACCTCGTCCATCCGGCTGCCGGTGTCGATCAGGGCCGTGGCGATGATGGTCAGCGACCCGCCCTGCTCCACATTCCGCGCGGCGCCGAAGAAGCGTTTCGGCCGTTGCAGGGCGTTGGCGTCCACGCCCCCGGTCAGCACCTTGCCCGACGACGGGACGGTGGCGTTGTAGGCGCGGCCCAGGCGGGTGATGGAGTCGAGCAGGATCACCACGTCCTTCTTGTGCTCGACTAGGCGCTTGGCCTTTTCGATCACCATCTCGGCGACCGCGACGTGGCGCGTGGCCGGCTCGTCGAAGGTCGAAGCCACGACCTCGCCCTTGACCGTGCGCTGCATGTCGGTGACTTCTTCCGGCCGTTCGTCGATCAGCAGGACGATCAGGATGACTTCCGGGTGGTTCTTCTCGATCGACTTGGCGATGTTTTGCAGCATCACCGTCTTGCCGACGCGCGGCGGCGCCACGATCAGGCAGCGCTGCCCCTTGCCCAGCGGCGCGACGATGTCGATGACCCGGCCCGACCGATCCTTCAGGGTCGGATCCTGAATCTCCATGTGCAGCCGCTCTTCGGGATAGAGGGGCGTCAGGTTGTCGAACAGGACCTTGGTCTTGACCATCTCGGGGTCTTCGAGATTGATCGTGTCGACCTTCAACAGGGCGAAATAACGCTCGCCTTCGCGCGGCGCCCGCACCGCGCCATGGACGGTGTCGCCCGAGCGCAGGCCGAAGCGGCGGATCTGCGACGGCGACACATAGACGTCGTCCGGTCCCGGCAGATAGTTGGCGTCCGAACTGCGCAGGAAGCCGAACCCGTCGGGCAGGATCTCCAGCACCCCGTCGGCGATGATTTCCACTTCCTCGTCGGCGAGGGCCTTCAGGATGGCGAACAGCAGGTCCTGCTTGCGCAGGTTGGAGGCGTTCTCGACCTCCAGCTGTTCGGCGAAGGCGACCAGGTCGGCCGGCGTCTTCTCGTTCAGCTCAGCCAGGGTGATCCGGCCGTTGGCGACGACGGGTTCGCCGTCGTCCTCGTCGTCGGCCGTGGTGTCCACGCCGGAATCCGCACCAGCGACGTCGCCGGCTTCGTGTTCGTCCCCGTGATGCGTGGGGGTCTGGACCTCGAGGTTTTCGGTCTCGGGGGCGGTGGGATCGGTGTCGCGGACGTCGGTCATGGTACAGGCTCGCAGGCGCGCGCAACGGCATGTCGCGGCGTCATGTCTCTGAAAATGTCTGGCCGAGAGGCCGAAGGGAGGCGCGGCGGGCTCCCGCTGGTCAAAACCTGCAGGCGTCGCGAAGAGAGAGGGACCGCCGACGAAACGCCGAACGGTTCACTGTCAGCGGAACCACAGGCGGCGGTTCAGGTCAAGCGGAGCCGCTCAACCGAACGTCCATTCGGTCGTTACCGAGAGCACCATGACGATGGCCAGGACAAACGGAACCTCGTTCGTCATCCGCCAGAACTTGCCCGAATATTTCGACGTCCCCGCCGCAATCTTCTTCCGCTGCGCCGCCAGGAAGCCGTGCCAACCGCTCAACAGAAACACCCCGATCAGCTTGGTGACCATCCAGGGCTCAGCCAGAAACGCCGCGCCGCGCGCCGAGACGTCGATATGGATCAGCCACAGCCCGAAACCCCAGGCCAGGATCATGGCCGGATTGACGATGATCCGCAGCAGCCGCGTCTGCCACAGCCTCAGCAAGGCCTGCATCTCGCTGCGCAGCGGCTCGGGCTTGGCGTTCTGTTCGACGTCATAGGCATACAGCCGCGGCAGGAACAGCAGGCCGGCCATCCAGGCGATCACCGCCAGAATGTGCAGGCCGCGTGCGAGGTCATAGGGGTTCATGCCGCGTGTTTCCCTTTGCGATACGGACAGGCCTTCCAGTCCGCCTTGCAGCCCTGACCGAACGGGGCGACGCCCGTCCGACCCAGGGCGCCGACGGCCGCATCGGCCAGAGCGTCGATGAACGGGGGGGCGATCCCGACGGCCGGCGCCCGCAGATAGAGACTTACCCCTTTTTCGTGGGCCAGTTCTCCATATTCGATATCCAGCTCCACCAGGGTCTCGATATGTTCGGAGACAAAGGCGATGGGGGTGATGACCACGCCCACCCCGTCCGCGCCGGCCTGGGCGATGGCCTCAGGCGTGGACGGGCCCAGCCATTTCATCGGCCCGACCCGGCTCTGGTAGCAGAGGGCGTGGTCGATGGGGCCCCGGTCGCGCTCGATGGCGGCGACCACCGCGGCGACGGTCGTTTCGACCTGTTCCTGATAGGGGTCGCCCTTGCCGCTGACCAGTTTCTCGGGGATGCCGTGGGCCGAGAACAGGACCCGCACCGGCCCCTCGCCCGCTTCGTCCAGCTTCGACCCGATGGCCTGGGCCTGGGCCTCGACCCAGCCCGTAGCGCTGGGATAGCAGCAGACCGCGCGACTGACGCCAGACCCGGCGTAGGTCTCATTCCAGATTTTCAGCGAGGATTCGGTCGTCGTGGTCGAAAACTGGGGGTAGAGCGGCAGCAGGACCACCTCGTCGGGTCCAAAAGCCGCCACCTCGACCGCCGTCTCCTCGGTGAACGGCCGCCAGTAGCGCATGGCGATGAAGACCTGGACCTCGTCTCCGGCCAGACGTGCGTTCAACTCGGCCTCCAGGGCCTCAGCCTGGCGGCGCGTGCCCGGCAGCAGGGGCGAACCGCCCCCCATCAGGGCGTAGTTGGCCTGGGCGCTGGTCTCGCGCCGGCTGGAGATCAGCTTGGCCAGGGGCGTGCGCAGAACGCCCGGCAGACCGATGATGGCCGGATCATTGAACAGATTGAACAGGAACGGCTTCACCGAGGCCTGATCATCCGGTCCGCCCAGATTGAACAGCACCACCGCGATGCGGCGGCCTTTCAGAGTTTGGGTCATTGGGCGCCGATCCGTTTCAGAACCCGTTCGACATGGTCGATGGGCACGTCCGGCAATATGCCATGTCCCAGGTTGAACACCCATGGCCCCTGGCCCCAGGCCTCCATCAGTTGATCCACGCGGCGATCCAGCCGTTCGCCGCCGGCGCGCAGCAAAAGGGGGTCCAGCGCGCCCTGGATCGGCTTGATCTGCTGCACCCGTTTGCCGACCTCCAGCGGGCAGGCGGTGTCCAGGGCGACGGCGTCGACCTCGACCTCCTCCGCATACCGCTCTGCAAGCGCCGCAGAGCCCCGTGGGAAGCCGATCAGGGGCACGGTGACGCCCAGCTCCCGCGTACGCCTCACAAGCGCCTGATGGGGCTTCAGGACCAATCTTTCGAACAGGTCGTCCGGCAGGCCCTCGGCCCAGCTCTCGAAGATCTTCAACACCTGGGCGCCGGCGTCGGCCTGCATCTTCAGATATCGGGCCGTGGCCTCGACCAGAACCTCCAGGGTTTCGTCGACCCGCCTGGGATCGGCATAGGCGTAGGTCCGGGCCTGGGCGCGCTCGCCCTTGCCGATGGTCCGGTGCTCGCCGTCCAGCATATAGGTGGCCACCGTCCAGGGCGCGCCGGCGAACCCGATCAGGGCGCGTTCCGGCTCCAGGGCCTTGCGCACGATCGACAGGGTCTCGCCCACGGCCGACAGATGCTCGCCCGCATCCGGCGCCAGTTCCGCCATCCGACCGGGAATAGGCATTTCGCCCAATCGAGGCCCCTCGCCCGTCTCGAACCAGACGTCCTGGCCCAGCGCGCGCGGGATCAGCAGGATGTCGGCGAAGACGATGGCCGCGTCGAAGCCGAACCGACGCATCGGCTGAAGCGTCGCCTCGGCCGCCATCTCGGGGTTCAGACAGAAGGCGATGAAGTCCGGCGCCTCGGCCCGGAGCCGTCGGTATTCGGGCAGGTACCGTCCCGCCTGGCGCATGAACCAGACCGGCGGACGATCCAGCGTCTCCCCTCGGAGAGCCCGGATCATCAGGGGCGTCTGAACGTCGTTCTGGGTCGGATCGGTCATGCCGGACGATTAAGGTCACAGGCCCCCGCTCTCAATCCCTAATCAGATTAAGAATTAAAAGATTCGAAGTGGCAGGTAGGACGGTGGAACGGCGGGGACGGTTTGGCCGACGCCAGCGGAACAAAACCGGATATCCACGCCGCGCCAAGGCTTACCGGGGATGTCGAACAGCCCTATCCCCTCGGTGGACAATCCCTAATGAAACCTTAACGCCCAAGGCTTTGCGGGGGTCCGGGGCTGTGAACGGGGTTAAGCGACGTTAACCTTCCATTAGGATTTTCCACAGCCAAGCCCAAACCTGTTGTCCGCCTTGGGATGAACCATCCTCGAACCGAAGGCGCCGTCCACCGTCATCCCCGCTCGCCGCCTTGTCGATGACCCGCTAAGGAGAACGGCGCCCTGACGA
>NZ_JMQR01000045.1:0-23872 GCF_000698025.1 Brevundimonas sp. EAKA
CTCGTGACCGGCGACCCGTTCGATATAGCGGGCGCCAGTGCGCAATATGGCCAACATGCGAATGGTCGCGCTGGGCATCATATAGTTGAAGGCCTGGACCGCCGCCGATCCGGCGACGCCGGCGATGGCGGCGCCCGTGATGAACCAGCCCGAAAGACCTAGCAGGCAGGTGGCGGCCACCGCGACGAACGCGCCGCCGGCTGCGGCGATGCGCAGGCGGCCGCGCTGGGCGCGCCGCTGGGCCGCGATCAGTTCGCCGATGCGCGAGGGCGAGGTCGTGTTCACAGTCATGGTCACAGGCGCACCACGCGGTCGGCCATGGCCGCCACAGGGGCGGAATGGGTGGCGATCAGGGTCGTGCGGCCGCGCGTGGCTTGGCGGATCAGGTCCAGCATGGCCTCTTCGGAGGCCGGGTCCAGATTGGCCGTCGGCTCGTCCAGCAACAGGATGGGCGCGCGTTTCAGAATGGCGCGGGCCAGGCCCAGCCGCCGACGTTCGCCGCCCGACAGGCCGCCGCCGCGTTCGTCGATAGGGCGGTCCAGATCGCCGAACAGGCCGGCCTCACCGGCGGCCACCAGGATGCGGCCGGGACAGGCGGACGGGTCGGCCAGGCGGATATTGTCACCGAGACTGCCGGGTACGACGATGGGGTTCTGGCTGGCCCAGGCGATCTGGCCGGCGAAATCGCCCGCCTCGCTCAGGCGCGCCCCACCGACCTCGACCTCGCCGGCCGTCAGGGGCGACAGGCCCAGGAACAGATGCAGCAGGCTGGACTTGCCGGAGCCGCTGGCGCCCATCAGGGCCACGATCTGACCGGGACGGACCTCCAGGTCGAAATCGGCGATCACCGGCGCGGCCTCGCCATAGGCGATGGCGACCTTGGTGAAGCGAATCGCCGGCGCCTCCTCGGGCAGGATGTGGCGATCCCGCGTGGGGCTTTCCGGCGTGACCAGGGCGGGCACGGCGGATTCGGCGGCCTGGCGGTCGTGATAGGCGGCGGCCAGTCGGCGCAGCGGCTGATAGACTTCGGGCGCCAGGGCCAGAACGAAGAAGGCGCGCGGCAGGTCCAGCGTTTCAGGCGCAGGGAAGGGCAGAAGCTTCAGCAGGTTGAAACCGCAGTAGACGGCGATCAGGGCGACGGCCAGGGCCGAGAAGAACTCCAGCACGCCGGACGACAGGAAGGCGATCCGCATCACGCGGTTGGTGCGGCGTTCCAACTCGTCGGAGGCGCGAGCGATGTCCGCGGTGGTGCGGGCGCGGGCGTCGAAGGCCAGAATGGCGGGCAGGGCGCGCACCCGGTCGACGAACAGGCCCGACAAACGCTCCAACGCCTGGAACTGGCGGCGGCTTTCACCCGCCGCAGCTGTGCCGGCCAGGATCATGCCGAAGATGAAGGGCAGCAGGGTGAACAGAAATATGCCGGCCGAAAAAGGGCTGGCGACGGCGGCCACGGCGATGATCAGCAGGGGCGACAGACCCGCCGCCATCTTCAGAGGCGTGAACCGCGACACATAGCCGTCCAGCGCGCCGACGCCCTCGACCACGGCGGTCAGCCGGTCGTCGGCGCGGCCGCCGCGTCCGAACAGGTCGGCCAGCAGCCGGTCGCGCACGTCTGTCTTGATCGACCGGCCCAGGCGCGCGCCGACCACCACCGCCGCCTGGCCGATCAGGCCTCGCGCCATCAGACTGAACACGGCCAGCAGCAGCCAGGGCAGGGCGGCCAAGGGCGAGGATCCGAAGGTCGCGACCGTCATGGCCAGGCCGCCCGCGAAACCCACGGCCGGCGCCACGTCAGCGACGGCCAGAAGCCCCGCCAGGATCGTCAGTCGACGCCAAGGCGCCGCCGTCTGTTTCAGCCAGGCCGCAGGGGAGGAGGCTGTGATCGGCGCCGATGTCATTTGCGGACTCCAGCCGTGGGACGGCCCCAAAAGCCATTGGACAAACCGTCGTTGGGCGAAATGTCCAAGGACGATCAGTCCACTACGACCTGGGGCTACAGAGGGCTTTGATCGAAATCAAGGCGACCGCCCCGCCTTCGTTTAAGGGCGTATGAAACGTCGGTCGTCGGGGCCGGCTACAAGGAGCCTTGAGCCATGATCGACCTCGCGGTCGTCGACCTATCCAGGCTGCAGTTCGCGCTGACAGCCCTTTATCACTTCCTCTTCGTGCCCCTGACCCTGGGGCTGTCGTTCATGCTGGTCATCATGGAGTCGATCTATGTCATGACCCGCCGGCCGATCTGGCGCACGATCACCCGCTTCTGGGGCGTGCTGTTCGGCATCAACTTCGTGCTGGGCGTCGCGACCGGCATCACCATGGAGTTCCAGTTCGGCATGAACTGGAGCTATTACAGCCACTATGTCGGCGACATCTTCGGGGCCCCGTTGGCCATCGAAGGGCTGATGGCCTTCTTCCTTGAAGCCACCTTCGTCGGGCTGATGTTCTTCGGCTGGGAAAAGCTGAAGCCGTCGGCGCACCTGTTCGTCACCTTCATGGTGGCGCTCGGCACCAACCTGTCGGCTGTGTGGATCCTGGTCGCCAACGGCTGGATGCAGAACCCGGTGGGCTCGGCCTTCAATCCGGACTCCATGCGAATGGAAGTCACGGACTTCATGGCCGTGGTCTTCAACCCGGTGGCCCAGGCCAAGTTCGTCCACACCGTCAGCGCCGGCTATGTCTGCGCCTCGGTCTTCGTTCTGGGCGTCTCGGCCTTCTATCTGCTACGCGGCAAGCACGTCGGCTTCGCCAAGCGCTCGATGACCGTGGCCTCGGCCTTCGGCCTGGCGGCTTCGCTGTCCGTCGTCGTCCTGGGCGACCAGTCGGGCTATAACCTGACCGATAACCAGAAGATGAAGCTCGCTGCGCTCGAGGCCATGTGGCACACCGAGCCTGCGCCGGCTGGCCTGACCCTGATCGGCATTCCCAGCATGAAGGATCGCGAAACCCACTACGGCGTCCATGTGCCGTGGGTCATGGGTCTGATCGCGACCCGCACCATCGACAAGCCGGTCGAAGGCATCTTCGAACTGGTCGCCACCGCCGAGGACCGTATCGAATCCGGCGTCATCGCCTATGACGCCCTGGAGAAGGTCAAGGCCGATCCGGCCGATCCCGTCGCTCGCGGCGTGTTCGAAACCCATCGTCGCGACCTGGGCTATGGTTTGCTGCTGAAGCGTCACGTCGCCGATCCGCGCATGGCCTCGCCTGAGCTGATCCAGAAGACGGCGTGGGAAACGGTGCCGAACGTGCCGGCCCTGTTCTGGAGCTTCCGCATCATGGCCGGCATCGGCATGTTCATGATCCTGTTCTTCGCCACGGCCTTCTACCTCTGCACCGTGCGCAAGCATCAGACCCGCTGGTTCCTGCGTCTGGCCGTCCTGTGCCTGCCGCTGCCGTGGGTGGCCATCGAGTTCGGCTGGATCCTGGCCGAGTTCGGACGTCAGCCCTGGGCGGTCGAAGGCGTGCTGCCGACCTTCCTCGGCGCCTCGTCCCTGAGCGTGCCCCAACTGTGGGCGACCATCATCGGCTTCACCGCCCTGTACGGCGCCCTGGCTGTGGTCGAGGTCCGGTTGCTCCTCTACGCCATCAAGAAGGGGCCGTTCCACGAGCAGGAACTGTTCGGCGAACCTACGCCTGAAGCCCCGGCCCAATCGCCCAGCCAGCGCCCCGCCGCGCCCGCCGTGGCCTGACCCAGAGAGATTTTAGGACATCCGACCATGGATCTTCCCCTCGACTTCGCCACCCTACGTCTGATCTGGTGGGGGCTGCTCGGCGTACTGCTGATCGGCTTCGCCCTGACCGACGGTTTCGACCTGGGCGTCGGCTCGCTCCTGCCCTTCGTCGCCAAGACGGATGAAGAGCGCCGTATGGTGATCAACACCGTCGGCGCGACCTGGGAGGGCAACCAGGTGTGGTTCATCCTGGGCGGCGGCGCCATCTTCGCCGCTTGGCCCTTCGTCTACGCCGTCAGCTTCTCCGGCTTCTACCTGGCCATGTTCCTGGTCTTGTCGGCCCTGATCCTGCGGCCCGTGTCGTTCAAGTATCGCTCCAAGCGTCCGTCGCCCAAGTGGCGGTCCTTCTGGGACTGGGCGCTGTTCACCGGCAGCTTCGTTCCGGCCCTGGTGTTCGGCGTCGCGGTCGGCAACGTCCTCTTGGGCGCGCCCTTCCGCCTGGATAGCGACCTGCGCTCCTTCTACGAGGGCAATCTGCTGGGCCTGTTCACCCCCTTCAGCCTGATCGCCGGCCTGTTGTCGGTGGCCATGCTGCTGCTGCACGGCGCGGCCTGGCTGTCGATCAAGGCTGAAAAAGGCCCCGTGCTGGACCGGACGCGCCTGATCGGCACCGTCGCCGGCGTCCTGGCTCTGGTCCTGTTCGCGGCCGGCGGCCTCTATATGGCCTACGGCGGCGTGGGCTTCCGGATCGCCGGCGCCGTTGACATGCAGGGCTTCTCCAACCCGCTGCGCACGACGGTCGAAGCCGCGCCGGGCGCCTGGCTGGACAACTACAGCCGCTATCCGTGGATGATGATCGCCCCGACTCTGGGCTTCGTCGGCGCGGTGGTCGGTCTGGCGGGCATGTGGCTTCGGTCGGCCCCCCTGGCCTTCGGCGGTTCCTCGCTATCGACCGTGGGCATCATCTCCACCGTCGGCCTGTCGATGTTCCCCTTCATCCTGCCCAGCTCGGTCGATCCCCAGTCCAGCCTGACCGTCTGGAACGCCTCGTCCAGCCACCTGACCCTGTTCATCATGCTGATCTGCACGGCGATCTTCCTGCCGCTGGTCCTGATCTACACGACCTGGGTCTATTCCGTCCTGTGGGGCCGCACCTCGACCGCCGCCCTCAAGACCAACCCCGACCTCTACTGAGCTCAAGGAGCATCAAGCCATGTGGTATTTTTCCTGGATCCTGGGTGTCGGACTGGCGGTTGGCTTCGGCGTGCTGAACGGCCTGTGGCACGAGTTCCACCTGTTCGACGAGGGCGACGAGGGCCTGTCGGTCGATGCGTCGAAAGAGGTCGATGTCCCTCTCTAGCCCCACCGGCGCGCTGACGACGCGCGAGCTTATCGCCCGCTACGACGCCCACGCGCCGCGCTACACCTCCTATCCGACGGCGGTGCAGTTCACGCCCGCCGTCGGGGCCGCCGATTGGGGGGCGTGGCTCGGCGCCGCGCCCCTTGATCGTGCGGCGTCGCTGTATCTGCACATCCCCTTCTGCAAGCGGCTGTGCTGGTACTGCGGCTGCAACACCCGGGCGATGAACCGCGTCGGGGTCATGAGCAGCTATGTGGACCTGCTGCTGAAGGAAGCCGATCTCGTGCTCGAACGGATCGGCCGCCCTGTGCGGGTCGGTTCGATCCACCTGGGCGGCGGCACGCCCAACATGCTGCCCCCCGAGGAGCTGGAGCGGCTGTTCGCCGGTCTGGCCGCCCGGTTCGACCTGGGCGACTGTTTCGAGATCGCCGCTGAACTGGATCCCGAAGTCCTGACCCAGGGCTGGGTCGAGGCGGCCGGCCGCATCGGTCTGAGCCGCGCCAGCCTGGGGGTTCAGGACCTGTCGCCCAAGGTGCAGGCGGCGGTGAATCGGCCGGAATCCTTCGAGACTATCCGCTGGGCGGCCGAGGCGCTGCGCGGCCAGGGGGTCACGTCGCTGAATCTGGATCTGATGTACGGCCTGCCGCTTCAGGGGGCTGAGCATGTCGTCACGACCGTGGCGCAGATCGCTGTCTTGCGGCCCGAACGGATCGCCCTGTTCGGCTATGCCCACGTGCCGTGGATGAAACCGCACCAGAAACTGATCAAGGAAGCCGATCTGCCCGGACCCGAGGAGCGCTTCACCCAGAGCCAGGCGGCGGCGCGGTATCTGGTGCAGAAGGGTTGGCAAGCCATCGGTCTGGACCATTTCGCCCTGCCGCATGATTCCATGGCCGCCGCTGTCCGCGCCGGTCGACTGCATCGCAATTTCCAGGGCTATACGACCGACGAGGCCCCGGTGCTCATCGGCCTGGGCGCCTCTTCGATCAGCCGCACCCCCCAGGGCTTTGTCCAGAACCATGCGCAGGAGCGGGATTGGCGCGCGGACGTCTCCGCCGGAACCTTGCCGGTCGCGCGCGGCGTGGCCCTGAATCCGCGCGACGCCTTTGTGGGCGAGATCATCGAACGGCTGATGTGCGACTTCACCGTCGACGTGGCCGAGATCGCCCGCATGCGCGGTCGTGATCTTGCGGAAGTCGCTGCGGTCTGGCCGAGGCTGCAGCGGTTTCAACTGGACGGCTTGATCGAGGTGAACGGGACGACCGTGACCGTCACGGATCTGGGCCGGCCGTTCGTTCGCGCCGTCTGCGCCGCCTTTGATCCGGGCGCCGCCGACATCGAGAAACGCCACGCCCGCGTGGTCTGAATGGACAGATTGTCCAACCCTTGGCGGGGTTTGCGCTAAATCAAGGCCGAGGCGGGGCAGGGGGCGCATTTCCCCGTCAAGACGCTCGGACAAGTCGCATGAGGCGGCAGCGGGCGTCGGGGATGAGCAAGATGAAACTGAAAACCCTGATCCTCTCCGCCGTCGCCGCCGCCGCCTTCGCTGCGCCGGCCCTGGCGCAGAGCCCGGCCGCTTGGGAGATGCCCAAGAAGGGCGACTGGATCATCACCGGCCGCGTGACCGATGTCTTCTCTGAGGCTGACAACGCCATCACCACGGCCGCCGGCGTCGATTCCGGCCTGAAGGTCGATGTGGGCGACAGTGTCATGCCGACACTGGGCTTCACCTACTTCCTGACCGACCATCTGGCGGTCGAGGCGATCCTGGGCACGACCAAGCACGAAATCCGCGCCCAGGGCGGAGCCACCGACGTCGCCGTGCACGAAACCTGGGTTCTGCCCCCGGTCGTGACCCTGCAATACCGCCCGCTGACCGAGGGTCGTTTCAGCCCCTATGTCGGCGCGGGCGTCAACTACATGCTGTTCTACAGCGGTGAAGACAAGAACGGCTTCAAAGTCGATCTGGACGACAACTTCGGCTACGCCCTGCAGGCGGGCGCCGACATCGGCATTCAGGGGCCGTGGAACCTGAACGTCGACGTCAAGAAAGTCTGGGTCAATATCGACGCCGACGTCAACGACGGCGCTCTGAAGAGCGATGTGGATCTGGACCCGTGGGTCGTTTCTGTGGGGGTAGGCCGTAAGTTCTAAGAAAAATCGACATCGGAAATGCGTTCGAAATGGAAGCCCCGCCGGTTCGCCGGCGGGGCTTTCGCTCTTGTGCGGATGCGCTCGACAAAACGGGCGGCGCGCCCTAGGCGGGAGGCGAGCCGTTTGTTGCGGCGCAATCTCGGGATTTCCGCATGCCTTCCGGTCTGATCGCCCTGCTCGATGATGTGGCGGGGATCGCCAAGATGGCGGCGGCGTCGATCGACGACGTCGGGGCGGCGGCGGGCAAGGCCTCGACCAAGGCCGCCGGGGTCGTGGTGGACGATGCGGCGGTGACGCCGCGCTATGTCACCGGCCTGTCGCCCAGCCGCGAACTGCCGATCATCGGCAAGATCGCCCTGGGTTCGTTCCGCAACAAGCTGATCTTCATCCTGCCGGCCGCCCTGCTCCTGAGCGCCTTCGCTCCCTGGGCCATCACGCCGCTGCTGATGTGCGGCGGGGCCTATCTCTGTTTCGAAGGGGCGGAGAAGTTGATGGAGGCCTTCGGGCACGGCGGCCACGCTGACGCCGCCCCGGTCGTGGGCGACCCGGCGACCCTGGAGAAGACGACGGTGGCGGGGGCGGTTCGGACAGACCTGATCCTGTCGGCCGAGATCATGGCCATCGCCCTGGCCGACGTCTCCGCCCAGCCGATCCTCACCCAGGCGGCGGTTCTGGCCGTGGTCGGGATCGCGATGACGGTCGCGGTCTATGGGGCTGTCGGCCTGATCGTGAAGATGGACGACATCGGCCTGCATCTGGCCGAGCGCCCCAACGGCGGGGTGCGCGCCCTGGGCCGCGGCCTGGTCAAGGGGATGCCGGTGGTGATGGACGCCCTGTCGGCCATCGGCACGGCCGCCATGTTGTGGGTCGGCGGCGGCATTCTGGTTCACGGAACCCATAAGCTGGGCCTGCACTGGCCGGCCGAACCGCTTGAGCATCTGGCCCATGCGGTCGGGGCCGCGACCGGTCCGCTTCATGGGATCGTCAGCTGGTTCGTGACGGCCCTGGGGTCGGCGATCATCGGCGTGATCGTCGGCGGCCTGATCGCCGTGCTGGTCCATCAACTGGGCCGGCTGCGGGCCAAGCCCGCGCACTAAATCTCCCAGGGCCGTAGCTGTCACGCTGTTGCAATCCCGGCCCGCTAGACCCCGACGCCTGTCTCCGGAGTAAGCTCATGTCCCTGTCGCGCACCGCCCTCGCGGCCCTGGCCGCTGTTTCGCTTGTCGGCGCCGCCGTTCCAGCGATGGCGCGACAGAGCCAGACGCCGACCCCGGCTCCACAGGCCTCCGTTGCGGCCCTGACGCCTCCGAAGCTGATCGTGACCATCGTGGTGGACCAGTTCAGCGCCAATCTGTTCGACCAGTACCGCGGCCGCTACACGGGCGGCCTGCGCCGGATGGCGGACCAGGGGCTGGTGTCGATCAACGGCTATCAGACCCACGGCCTGACCGAGACCTGCCCCGGCCACTCGACGGTTCTGACGGGCATGCATCCGACCGAGACCGGAATCCCCGCCAACGACTGGATCGACGGCAAGACCGGCAAGGAAGTCTATTGCCTGGCCGCGCCCGCCAACCACCTGGCGAACGGACGCGACGACGTCGACAACGGCCCTGTCGGCCCAGAACAACTGCGCGCCACGACCCTGGGCGACTGGCTGAAGGTCGTCAGCCCGCAAAGCAAGGTCTTCGCCGTCTCGGGCAAGGACCGGGGCGCGATCAACCTGGCCGGCCATCAGGGGCAGGCCTTCTGGTTCACCGAGGGCTTCGGCCTGACCACCTATGTCGAGCCGGGCGAGACGGCGCAGGCCAAGCTGGCGCCCGTGGCGGACTTCAATCGCGATTTCCGCCTGGGCATGAGCTTGGCGCCGGTCGCCTGGGATTACACGAATGACCAGTGCCGGGCGCTGGCCGGGGACTGGACCATTCGCGGCCAGACCTTCCATTCGACCCTGCCGCCGGCGGGGCTGAAGTTCGACACCTCGCCCCTGCTGGACGAGCAGACGCTGAAGGCCGCTGAATACCTGCTGGACACCCAGAAGCTGGGCCAGGGCGCGACGACCGACATGCTGGGCGTCAGCCTGTCGGCGACGGACCGGATCGGCCACATGTACGGCACCCAGGGGCCGGAGATGTGCGAGCAGATGCACCGGCTGGACGCGGCCCTGGGCGAGTTCCTGGACCGGCTGGCCCAGGTTCCCGGCGGCGCCCTGGTGGTGCTGACGGCGGACCATGGCGGTTCGGACTTCGTCGAACGGCTGCACGACCACGGCTATCCCCACGCGCGCCGCGCCGATCTGTCGGAGATCCAGGGCGTGAACGACGCGCTGAAGGCCCGCTTCAATCTGGACGCCGATCCGCTTCAGGCCGGCGGCAGCGGCCTGATGGTCGCAGACGCCCAGCATCGGTCGCTGCCCGATCCGCTGCGCACCCAGGTGGCCGAGGCCGCCGTCGAACTGCTGCGCGCGCTGCCGGACGTCGGCTTCGCCGAAACGCGCGACCGTCTGCTGGCCGAACCCCTGCCGGCCACGAACGAGCCCGAGATGATGAGCCTGCGCGAGCGGATGCGTCTGTCCACCGTGGCGGCGCGGTCGCCCGACATCCAGTTCTCCTTCGCCCAGAACGTCGTGGCAGGCGGCCGCGTCGGCAGCACCCTGGCCGGCCACGGCAGCCCGTTTGAATATGACCGCCGCGTGCCGATCATCTTCTGGTGGCCCGGCGCGACCGGCGAAGAGCGCTTCCTGCCGATCCGCACCATCGACATCGCCCCCACCCTGGCGCATGTGATCGGGGTGCCGGCGCCCAAGGTCGAGGGGCGCTGTGTCGACCTGAACGGCTTCGCCGTGGCCGACTGTCCGGCGACGGAGGCCAGCCCGGCGCGATAAACTCCTGTTTCGCGTCGTAAACTCGTGTTTCCCAGCGGGGGCGTGACCTTACGTCGGGGACGTTTCATCGGCAGAAGGGGGCAAATCGTCCAACCGTCCCTTTCGGGGCGTGATTTGGGCGGCCTCGGAAGCGAACAGGAAACGTCCCCATGAACAGAGCCCGCCGCGCCCGCATCGTCGCGACCCTCGGTCCCGCGAGCCGCGCCCCCGGCACGGTCAAGGCCCTGGCCCAGGCCGGGGTGGACGTCTTCCGCCTCAACTTCAGCCACGGCACGCATGAGGACCACGCCGCCGCCCTGAAGGCGGTGCGTGGGGCCGAGATGGCGCTGCAGCGTCCGCTGGGCGTTCTGGCCGACCTGCAGGGCCCCAAGCTGCGGCTGGGCCGGTTCAAGGACGTCGAGATCGCGGTCAAGCCGGGCCACAAGATGCGGTTCGACCTGGACCCGACGCCCGGCGATGAAACCCGGGTGCAGATGCCGCACCCCGAGATCTTCAAGGCCCTGCGCACCGGCATGCTGCTGTTGCTGGACGACGGCCGGGTGCGGCTGCGGGTCAATGACCGCACCGACGACTGGGCCGATGTGACGGTCGAGAGCGGCACGAAACTGTCGGACCGCAAGGGGGTGGCCGTGCCCGAGGCCGTGATCCCCGTGTCGGCCCTGACCCCCAAGGACCGCGAGGACCTGGCCTTCGCCCTGCGTCAGGGCGTGGACTGGGTGGCCCTCAGCTTCGTGCAGAAGCCCGAGGACATGGCCGAGCTGAAGCGGATCGTGAACGGCCAGGCGGCGTGTCTGGCCAAGATCGAGAAGCCGGCGGCCCTGGCCGATCTGGAGGCCATCCTCGACTACTGCGACGGGGTCATGGTGGCGCGCGGCGACCTGGGCGTCGAGCTGGACCCCGAGGACGTGCCGGTGGCGCAGAAGCAGATCGTCCGCGCGGCCCGTAATCGCGGGGTGCCGGTGATCGTGGCGACCCAGATGCTGGAGTCGATGACCAGCGCCCCGTCGCCGACCCGCGCCGAGGCCACCGACGTCGCCAATGCGGTCTATGAAGGCGCCGACGCCCTGATGCTGTCGGCCGAGACGGCGTCGGGCGACTATCCGCTGGAATCGGTCGAGATCATGAGCCGGATCATCGAACGGGTCGAACGCGATCCGATGTGGCCCAAGCTGATGGGCGCCGAACACGCCGGCATGGACGAGCATGACGTCGACGCCCTGGTCGGGGCGGCGGCCATGGCCGCCAGCGCGCCGTCGACCGGCTGTCTGGTGGTCTTCACCACCCTGGGCGGCACCGCCCGGCGGATGGCGCGCGAGCGGCCGCTGAAGCCGATCCTGGTGCTGACGCCCAATCCGAATACGGCCCGTCGGCTGGCCCTGGTCTGGGGGCTGGAGCCGCGCCTGGGCGACCAGCCCGATTCGCTGGAAGCCGTCACCGACGACGCCGTGGAAGGGGCGGTCCGATACGGTTTGGCCGAGCCCGGCCAACGCATCCTGATCCTGGCCGGCACGCCCTTCGGGGCGCCCGGGGCCGCCAATCTGCTGCGTCTCGCCCATGCGCCGGCGGCCAAGGCCAAGGGGCGCAAGAAGGGCTGAGGGGGGCTTTTTCGGAAGGCTGGCGCGGGCGAACTATAACGCTACTGTGCGCTGATGAATCGGCGGCCCGAATGATCAAATACATCGGCTCCAAGCGCGCCCTGCTGGGGCATGTGACCGGCGTGGTCGCGGGCCTTCTGCCGCAGGGCGGCCAGGTCTGCGACCTGTTTTCCGGCACGGCTCGCGTGGGTCACGCCCTGAAGAAGCAGGGGTTTCAGGTCTGGTCGAATGATCACAACGCCTATGCGCACATCCTGGCGACGGCCTATGTCCAGGCGGATCGCGAGCGCTGGGTCGAGCGGGCGGAGACGGTGCTGGGCGAGTTGCGGGCGGTCACGCCCCAGGCCGGCTGGTTCACCCAGGCCTTCTGCCACGACGCCCGGTATTTTCACCCGGACAATGGCGCGCGCATCGACGCCATGCGCGACCGGATCGAGGCCATGGGTCTGGAGCCCGAACTGAAGGCCGTCGCCCTGGTCAGCCTGATGGAGGCGGCCGACCGGGTGGATTCCACCGCCGGGGTTCAGATGGCCTATATGAAACAGTGGGCCCCGCGCGCGCTGAAGCCGCTTGAACTGCGCATGCCCGATATCCTGCCTTCAGTGGGCGGCGTCTGTCGCGCGACCCAGGGGGATGCGGTCGAAATGGCTGAACAGGTGGAGGCGGACCTCGTCTATCTCGACCCGCCCTATAACCAGCACTCCTATCTGGGCAATTACCATTGCTGGGAAAGCCTGGTCCTGTGGGACCGGCCGGAAACCTACGGCGTCGCCAACAAGCGGGTGGACGTGAGGACGCGCAAGAGCGCCTTCAACAGCCGGCCCGGCATCGGCCCGGCCCTGCGGTCCGTGATCGAACGGTTGCGCGCCCCCAACCTGATCGTCAGTTTCAACGACGAAGGCTATCTGAGCCGGGCCGACCTGGTCGAGATGCTGTCGTCGCGCGGCCATGTTCAGGTGGTTGAAATCGCCCACCCCCGCTATGTCGGCGCCCGGATAGGCATCCATAATCCCAAGGGGGTCAAGGTGGGCCAGGTGGGCCGGCTGAAGAACGTCGAACACCTGTTCGTCGTGACGGATCGGCCGGTCGAGCTTCCCGTGGCCGCCTGATTACAAATGGGTTTTGGCAGACTCTGTCGGGAACCCGACACAGCCGGTGTCGTTGAAGAGACATGCAACCGCTCGTCTCTCACACCCCGGCCTCCACGCGCGAAGAGGATTACCGCCTGCGGTCCGCGCCCGAGCCGAAGTCGTGGATTTCGGCTGAACCGGTCATAGAGATTTCGTCGGACCGGCTGGCGTCGCGCATCTATACCCACAACGCCGAACGGTATGGACGGCGCGAGCCGGTGGCGGTCGAGACCGCTCAGGATGACGTGGAGCCCAGCCTGGGGCAGCCGCCCCACTGGATGATGATGTTGGCGGGCGCCGCCGTCGCTGCCCTGATGGGCGCATTGCTCGGCGGCTTCATGCACATCTGACGCGCGGTTCCGCGCTTCAGACCTGTTCCAGCAAAGCCCTGATGGGCGACCAGCCGCGTCGGTGGGCGGGGCACGGACCCAGTGTCTTCAACGCCGCCTGATGAATGGGGGCGTTGTAGCCCTTGTGCCGCGCAAAGCCGTAGCCGGGATACTGCGCGTCCAGATCGATCATCAGCCGGTCGCGCGCCGTCTTCGCCAGGATCGACGCCGCTGCGATCGACAGGGAGAGGCCGTCGCCGCCGACCACAGTCTGTATTTCGCACGGCAGTCTGAACCGGTAATTGCCGTCCACCAGAGCCGCCGCCGGCTGGACCGCCAACTGCTCCACCGCCCGACACATGGCCAGGCCGGTGGCGTGCAGGATGTTCAGGTCCTCGATCTCTTCCACCGACGCAAACCCGACGCCCCAGGCGACGGCGCGCGCCTTGATCTCGGGCTCCAGCGCCGCGCGGCGCTTTTCGGTCAGGGCCTTGGAGTCGTCGATGCCCGGCGGCAGATCGTCGGGGTTCAGGATCACCGCCGCCGCCGACACCGGCCCCGCCCAGGGACCGCGCCCCGCCTCGTCCACGCCGCAGACGGGGCCGTTGACGCGCTGGATCAGCACGGTCTCGAGCGCCAGGGTGGGGAAGGCTTTCGGATTCGCGGGGGCTTTAGCCATGGCCCGCCATCGCACGAACCTGGGCGTGACGGAAGCAGGTCGTCTGGTGGTCGTTGACCATGCCTACGGCCTGCATGAAGGCGTAGACGATGACCGGGCCGCAGAAGTTGAAGCCGCGCTTCTTCAGGGCCTTGGCCATGGCGACGGACTGTTCGGTCTGGGTCGGGGCCTGGCGGAAGTCGGCGAAGGGGGTGTGGATCGGTTCGCCGCCGACGAAGGACCAGAGCCATTCGGAGAAGTCCTCTCCGTTGTCGCGCATCTCCAGCCAGATCTGGGCGCCGCGGATGGCGGCGTTGATCTTGGCGCGCGAGCGGATGATGCGGGCGTCGCCCAGCAGGCGCTGGATGTCGGCCTCGTCATAGCGGGCGACGATCTCGGGGTCGAAACCGTCGAAGGCGTCGCGGATGCCTTCGCGTTTGCGCAGGATGGTGATCCAGGCGAGGCCGGCCTGGAAGCCGTCGAGGACCAACTTCTCCCACAGGGCGCGGGGGTCGCGTTCCGGTACGCCCCATTCGGTGTCGTGATAGGCGATGTAGAGCGGGTCTGTGGTCCCGCACCAGCCGCAGCGGCTCGAGGCGTGTGAGTCTGTCATCTAGCGATGTTGCCGGTTTGTTCGATGAGGGGGAAGGGGCGCGACCCTCTCCCGCTTGCGGGAGAGGTGGCCCGGCGTCTGCGCAGCGGACCAGGGTCGGAGAGGGAAGTCTTACTCAGAAAGAGGACTTCCCCCATCGTCAGGCGTGTCGCTTCGCGCCACGACCTGACACTTCCCCCGCAAGCGGGGGAAGGTCTTGCGGCTCAGTCGCGCACCAAACCCCCGTCCACCACCAGGTTCTGACCCGTCACCGCCCGGCTCCAGGGCGAGGCGAAGAACAGGGCGGCGTCGGCGAATTCCTCCGGCGTCGTGACCGACCGCAGCGGGGTCATGCCGGCGATCAGATCGAAGACAGCGTCCGGCGTGGCGGCGCTGGCGTCGGTGGTGCGCAGCAGGCCGCCGGAGATCATGTTGACGGTGATCCCGTCGGGGCCCAGGTCGCCGGCTGCGGTGCGGGTCAGGGACAGGAGCGCGGCCTTGGCGGCGGTGTAGTCATGATAGGGCACGACCGGGTTCTGGAACAGGTTGGTGCCGATGTTGATGACGCGGCCGAACTTGCCGGCGGCCATGCCCGGCGCCGTCGCCTGGATGGTGTTCAGGGCGCCGCGCACGACGGTCGAGAACTGGGCCGCCAGTTCGTCCCAGCCGATGTCGGTCATCTGCGACCGGGCGTCGCCGTTGAAACTGTAGTCCAGGGCGTTGTTGACCACGGTGGTGACGGGGGCGCCGAAATGGCCTTGCGCGGCGGCGACCAGGGCGTCGACGGCGGCGCGGTCGGTCACGTCAGCCTGGAGGGCGACGGCGCGGTCGCCGATCTCGGCCGCCAGGGCGTTCGCGGCCTCGCCGCTGGCGCGCCAGTTGATGATCACGCGCGCCCCTTCACGCGCGAAGGCGCGGACGGCGGCGGCGCCCACGCCGCGCGCGCCGCCGGTGACGAGGACGATCTGGTCGGCGATCTTCATGGGAGGGTCTCAGTCGGTTGAGGAGGGGAGGACGTCCTGACCCATCCAGGCGGGTTTGCGCAAGCGCACGGGGCGGCCCTCTACCGTCAGGTCGCCGTCGAGACGGTCGATGCGCAGCAGGGCCATTGCTGAACCGTCGCGGCCGGACAGCACCTCGCCCGCACGCAGTTCCCCCTTCAGCACCTCGGCGCCGAAGGGGGGCGGGGCGGCGTCGAAGTCCAGGGCCAGCATGCGGTTCTTGATCGAGCCCCGCCGTTTCATCCGCGAGGTGGTCTCCTGGCCGACGAAACAGCCTTTCTGGAAGTCGATTCCGTTCAGCAGGTCGAAATCGGCCTCGATCGGATAGGTCTTGTCCTGGGGGGCGTCGGCGGTCGGATCGGGGACGCCGACAGATAGACGGTGGGCGTCATAGTCGGCCTCGGTCGCGTCCGCAGCCGCTTCGCCGTACAGGCGGCAGCCCATCAGGGGCGTGCGGGGGTCGGGAATGAAGCCGGCGGGCGCGTCCGGCCAGGCGGCGAAAACCGGGCGGTCGTCGGCGGCGACCTGGACCTTGGCGCGGAGCTTGTACATCGACAGCCGCTGGATCAGGGCCTCGCGGCGCTCGGCGGCCACGTCCAGCAGAACCCCTTCGGCCTCGCCCAGGATGAACAGGTCGAACAGCAGCCGGCCGGGCGGGGACAGCAGGGCGCCGAACCGCAGCTCGCCGTCGCCCAGCGTCTCCACATCCTGGGTCAACAGATTGTGCAGGAAGGGCCGGGCCTCCTCGCCCGTGATTGAGATGAGGGCGCGGGAGGAGAGGCGGGCGATGGGCATGGCGCCAAGATAGGGACGCGGACCCCTGGGCTCCAGACCTGTTGTCGCCGCAAGCCGTCAGTGGGGCGTTCGGGCCTGGATGAAGGCCGCCACATCCTCGACCACGCCGGGCGCCAGGGGCAGGTCGGGGGTGGAATAGGCGGCGATGTTTGCGGCCCGGTCGGCGGGGGCGGTCTTCAGTACATGATTGACGCCGTCCCACAGCTTCAGGGTCGCCTGCGGATCGGCGGCGGCCAGGGCCTGGGCGTCCGCGACGCCGACCTGGATGTCGGTGGTGCCCTGTCCGATGAAGACCGGGCCTGCATAGGCGGCGATCAGGGCGGCGGGGTCCAGCGGCAGCCACGAGATCAGATAGGGCTGGACCGACGGACGGAACAGGGCGGCCAGGGCGGGCGGCGTATCGGCGACGGTGCGGCCGGCTTCCAGTTCGGTCAGGGCGGAAAAGGCCTGGGCCTTCATCGGTTCCGGCAAGGCGGCCAGCTGTTCGCGAATGACCGCGCCTGCCGGACGACCGGCGCCGGACAGCAGGATCAGGCCGCAGACCTTGCTGGATTCGGGGTCGTCGCCGCCTTCGACGGCCTTCAGGGCGATCAGGGCGCCCTCGCTGTGGCCGATCAGCCAGGCGCAGGGCTTGCCGGCGCGGCCGGCGGCCTCGGCGGCCCAGGCGCGGGCGTCGGCGACATAGGCGTCAAAGCGCAGATCGAACTCATCTCCTCCGGCCGCCGCGCTCTGGCCGACGCCTCGCTTGTCGATGCGAAGAGTGGCGATTCCCTGCGCCGCCAGCCCGTCCGCCAGCAGGCGGTAGGTCGAAGCTGAGACGCCCATGGGGCTGTTCCCATCCCGATCCGTCGGGCCGGAGCCGGGCAGGATGACCCCGACGGCGCTCGCATTCTCGGGCGTCAGCAGGGTTCCGTGAAGCGGCGCGGGTTGGGCGGGCATGGCGATCTCGGTCGAGACCGGGCCGGCGAGCAGGGCGAGGGCGAGGCTGAACATGGCGGTCTCCTTGACGGGGCGGATCGGGTTCAGAAGGGCTGGCGGTCGGGATCGCTGCGCCAGACGCGCCAGCTCTCGAACACCGAGAGGGCGGCGACGATCAGGGCGGCGATGATCAGGGACAGGGCGCCCAGCGGCTGAGGCGCGAGCGGCGCGGCGATCAGGCCGATGAGGCCCAGCAGGAAGAACAGGCGTCCCGCCAGTCGGTTGGACCGGTCCCAGGCCAGGCGGCTCTTGTAGCTCCAGGGCGTGCGGACCCCGACCACCGGATTGGGCGCGACCCGGCCGAGGAAGGCGCCCAGGACCAGAAGGATCAGCGACACCCCTGCCATGGTCACCACCGGCCCGGTCTCGACCGTGGCGTTGCCCAGGCCTGTCCAGCTGATCAGCAGGCCGATAGCGGTGAAGACGAACAGGGTGATGCCTTGGCCGATCCGCAAGGAACGGCCGCGCGAGGCGTCGCCTTCTGACACGGCGCGCAGGGCGCCCAGGCCCAGTCCCGCTGTGGCGATGAAGCCGATCAGGGTCATCCCGCCGAGGAAGGTCGCGAACTCGACCCGGCTGCCCCACCGATCCACCTGGAACTGGCCGTTCCAGTGCATCGGCATCGGCGTGGTCGGGCCGTTGAGGCCGACATGCAGGGCGAAGGCCGCCTGGACCGCGAAGACGGCGAGGGTCAGATAGTCCAGCAGCGACAGGCGATCCTTCATCGACGGGGCTCCTTTTGGGCCACGGGCAGGACTTGGGCGGTCTCGCCCGTTCCGGCGATGTCCATCAGAAAGGCCATGGCCTCTTCCACCGCCGAGATCTCCAGCCGGTAGCGAATGGTCTGGCCCTCGCGCTCGGGACTGACGAGGCCGGCCTCCTTCAGGGCGTTGAGATGACCGGTGATCGTGGGCCAGCTCATGTCGAAGCCGGCGGCGATGTCACCCGACGCCAGGGGGCCGGCGCGCAGCATGGCGATGATGCGGCGGCGCACCGGATGCGACAGGGCTTTGAACAGGGCGTTCATAGGCCTCACCCTAATTAGGAAGATAACTAATTGCAAGTCGGGTGCGGCAAGACGCGCGGCCACGAGAAGGCGTTCGCCATTGCAAAGCAATCGCATCGGGGCGTATGCAGCCGCCACTCCCTGATTTTGAGAATATTTTGCAAGTCATGACCCGCCCGACCCGCCGTTTCGCCTGCGCCTCCAGCCTGCTGGCCCTTGCCGTCGCCGCGCCCGCCCTGGCCCAAGAGGCGCCGCCGGCCGCGCCTGCCGAACTGGACGAGATCGTCGTGACGGGATCGCAGGTGCGACTGACCTCGGCCTATGCCGGCGGGCAGGTGGCGCGAGGCGGCCGGGTCGGCCTGCTGGGCAATATGGACGTGATGGACACGCCCTATTCGACCAGCAACTACACCGAGAAACTGATCCGCGATCAGCAGGCGCGCGGCATCGGCGACGTGCTGCAGAACGATCCGACGGTGCGGGTGTCCAAGGGCTTCGGCAATTTCCAGGAGCTGTATGTGATCCGGGGCTTCCCGGTCTTCTCGGACGACATGAGCTACAACGGCCTGTACGGTGTGCTGCCGCGACAGTTCGTGGCGGCCGAACTGATCGAGCGGGTCGAGGTGTTCCGCGGCGCCAGCGCCTTCCTGAACGGCGCCGCGCCGGGCGGGACGGGCGTAGGCGGCGCCTTCAACCTGACGCCCAAGCGCGCCGGCGAACCCCTGACGCGCCTGACGGCAGGGGTGTCGGGCAATGACGAGATCTACGCCGCGGCCGATCTGGCCCGTCGCTTCGGCACCGAGGAAGAATGGGGCGCGCGCCTGAACCTGGTCAGCCGCGACGGCGAGGGCTCGGTGGAGAACGAGAACGGCCAGCTGCGCGTCGTCGGCCTGGGGCTGGACCGCCGGGGCGAGCGCGCCCGCTTCTCGGCCGACCTGGGCTGGCAGGACCACCGCATCGATGCGCCGCGTCCCAGCGTGACGCCGGGGGCCGCCATCCCTGACGCCCCGTCGGCCGACAAGAATTTCGCGCAGCACTGGACCTATACGGACGAGGAGCAGCTGTTTGGCGCGGTGCGCGGCGAGTTCGACCTGACCGACAGCGTGACCGCCTGGGCGGCCTTCGGTGGGCGTCAGGGCAAGGAAGACAACAGCCTGGCCAATCCGCGCGCTGACGCCGCTGGCGCGATCCGCGGCTATCGCTTTGACAACATCCGCGAGGACACGGTCTGGTCCGGCGATATCGGCGTGCGCGCCGACCTGACGACCGGGCCGGTCGAGCACCGTCTGGTGGCCTCGGCCTCGCAGATCCAGTCGAAGTCGAAGAACGCCTGGGCGGCCTCGAGCTTCAGCGGCTATGCGTTCGGGACGCTGAGCAACCCGACCCTGTCGCCTGCGCCGGCCATCACCAGCGTATCGGGCGATCTGGATGATCCGAACGTGACCGAGCGGGTCAAGCACACCAGCGTCGCCGTGGCGGACGTGCTGTCCTTCCTGGACGGCCGCGTCCTGGCGACGGTCGGCGTCCGCTATCAGGAGATCGAGACCAAGTCCTACGCCTATGCCGACGGCGCCTTCGGGTCTGGCTATTCCAGCGATGCGACCACGCCGGCCTTCGCCCTGGTCTACAAGCCCAGCGACAAGATCTCGCTATACGCCAACTATGCCGAAGCCCTCGTGCCCGGCACGACGGCGCCGGCGGTGGTCAATGGCGTGACGGTCGCGAACGGCGGCGAGGTCCTGTCGCCCTTCCGCGCCGAACAGGCCGAGGTCGGCGCCAAGTATGACGCCGGGTCGTTCGGCGGTACGCTGAGCGTCTTCCGCACCACCCTGCCAAGCGCCTATTTCGATCCCGACACCGCCATCTACTCCGACGGCGGCGAGCAGGAGAACCAGGGCGTCGAGCTGACCGTCTATGGCGAGCCGGTCGCCGGCCTGCGCCTGATCGGCGGGGCGACCTGGCTGGAGGCCGAGATCAACCGCTCGCTGACCGCCGCGAACGCGGGCAAATCCGCCATCGGCGTGCCGGACTTCCAGATCAACGCCAATGTCGAATGGGACGTGCCGATGGTCAGCGGCCTGACGCTGGAGGGCCGTGCGGTCCATACCGGCGCGCAGCCCGCCAATGCGACCAACACGCTGGAGCTGGAAGAATGGACCCGGTTCGACGCCGGCCTGCGCTACGCCTTCGTCGCCGGCGGCAAGGATCTGACGGTGCGGGCGCGGGTCGAGAACATCGCGGACGAGGACCAGTGGGTCGCCGTCGGGGGCTATCCGGGTTCGAACTATCTGACCCTGGGCGCGCCGCGCACCTTCCGCCTGTCGGTCTCGGCGGAATTCTGATCGGATGAAGACGCGGACGGTCCGCGCCTGGTCCTGGACGCACAAATGGTCGAGCCTGGTCTCCACGCTCTTCCTGCTGATGCTGTGCGTCACGGGCCTGCCGCTGGTCTTTTCCCATGAGATCGAAGAGGTCTTGCTGGAGCAGACCTGGACCCCGGCCGATCCGGACGGGCCGCGTCTGACCCTGGATGAAGTGCTGGCGGCGGCCCTGGCGCGCCACCCCGGCGAGGTCCCCGCCTTCATGAGTTTCGACGAGGATCGGCCGGTGGTGAACGTCACCAGCGTCGATCCGAACGGCCCGGCCGGGCGCTACAGTTTCGAGCCGATCGACCAGACCAGCGGTGCGGTCGCCCCGCCGGTGGCCGGCCATCCGGTCATGGAGTTCCTGCTCCAACTGCACACCGACCTGTTCCTGGGCCTGCCGGGCATGCTGTTCCTGGGCCTGATGGGTCTGATGCTGATCGTGGCGGCGGTGTCGGGGGTGGTGCTGTACGCTCCCTTCATGCGGCGGCTGCCGTTCGGCACGGTGCGCGCAGCCAAGGCGGCGCGGACGCGGTGGCTGGACTATCACAACCTGCTGGGCGTGGTGACCGCGGCCTGGCTGTTGGTCGTGGGGGCGACGGGCGTGGTCAACACCCTGGCCACGCCGATCCTGGCCTATTGGAAGAATACGGCGCTGAAGGAACTGACCGTCGCCTATGACGCCCCGGCGCCGACCGGCGAGCGAGCCTCGCTGGATGCGGCGGTGGAGCGGGCCAAACAGGCGCTGCCGGGCAAGACGCTGCAGTTCGTGGCGTTTCCGGGGACCGACTATTCGACCGACCACCACTACGCCGTCTTCTTCCACGGCGACACGCCGCTGACGACCCATCTGACCACGCCGGCCCTGATCGACGCCCGGACCGGGGCGCTGGCGGCCGTGGCCCCGACGCCCTGGTATGTGAAGGCCCTGTCGCTGTCCCAGCCGCTGCACTTCGGCGACTATGGCGGGCTGGGGCTGAAAATCCTGTGGGCGCTGCTGGACCTGGCGACCATGGTCATCCTGGGGTCCGGCCTCTACCTCTGGCTGGTCAAGGGACGGCGGAAACCGGCATGAGCCGCAAGGATCTGACTATCTGGGCCATCTTCGGCGCGCCCGTCGCGGTCTTCGTGCTCAGCCTGACGGGGCTGATCGGCGCCCTGCTGGGAGACGGCGTCTGGGATGCGGTCTTTTCGGCCCTGCTGGCCTCGACAGTGATCGTCACCGTCTGGGCCTTGATCCGGCGCCGACGCTGACCGCGGTCAGATCGAGAAGCTGACGCCGCAGCCGCAGCTGGAGGCGGCGTTTGGATTGCGGACCACGAACTGGGCGCCGGCCAGTTCGTCGACATAGGCGATCTCGGAATTCTTCAGGAAGGGGACCGAGACGGGGTCGATCAGGGCGGTCTGGCCGTCGGCCTGGATTCGCAGGTCGTCGTCCTCGGCCGTCTCGACCAGTTCGAACCGGTACTGGAAGCCCGAACAGCCGCCGCCGTCCACCGCCACGCGCAGCATCAGGGTCTTGCCCTCGGCCGCGCTCAGTTTGGCCAGGCGTTTGGCGGCGCTGGCGGCCAGGACAATGCCTTCCGGCGCGCGCGTGGCGACGCTGAAGGCGGGTGTGGACGGTTCTGTGGATTGGACGGTGCTCACGGCTGTCTATATGAGGCGCGCAAGGGCGTTCGCAAAGGGCCGCCCGCATCAAAGCAGCCTCAAAGTTGATGACTTGAGCCAGACACCTCTCGCCCCGTACGCCGAACGCGCCGATCTGACCAAGGGCCGCCGCTTCTTCGAGCCGCCCAGCCGGACCCGCACGGCCTTCGCGCGCGATCGCGACCGGATCATCCATGCGACCGCCTTCCGCCGCCTGAAGGAGAAGACCCAGGTCTTCGTGGCGCACGAGGGCGATCACTACCGCACCCGCCTGACCCATTCGCTGGAGGTGGCGCAGATCGCCCGGTCGCTGGCCCATGCGCTGAGGCTGGACGACGACCTGGCCGAGACGGTGGCCCTGGCCCACGACCTGGGCCACCCGCCCTTCGCCCACGCCGGCGAGGACGAACTGGTGATCCAGATGACCGACCACGGCGGCTTCGACCACAACGTCCAGAGCTTCCGCGTCGTCACCGAGCTGGAGAACCGCTATCCGCAGTTCGACGGCTTGAACCTGAGTTGGGAGACGGTCGAGGGGGTCATCAAGCACAACGGCCCGGTGTCGCACCGGCTGGACGAGCCGGCCTGGTCGGTGGTGCGGCCCTACAGGACGGGCGGGGAGGCGGGCTGGGATCTGCGCCTGGGCACCTTCGCCTCGCTGGAGGCCCAATGCGCGGCCATCGCCGACGACATCGCCTACAACAACCACGCCGTGGACGACGGGGTGCAGGCGGGGCTGATCACCCTGCAAGACCTGGATCAGGTGCCGTTGATCGGACCCATGCTGGCCGAGGTGCGGCGCGACTGGCCGGCCATCGACGACCGGATGCTGCGGATCGAGGCCGTGCGGCGGATGATCGGCGTCATGGTCGAGGACGTCCTGGCCGAGACGGCCCGGCGGCTGGAAGAGGACCGGATCGGTTCGACCGAGGATGTCCGCACGGCGACGCGGACCATGGTGGATTTCTCGCGGTCCATGCACGCGGACCTGGCCGTCCTGCGCAAGTTCCTGTTCGAACGGATGTATCGCCACTACCGGGTCAACCGAACCCGCAGCCAGGCGCGGCGGGTGCTGTCGCAGCTGTTCGAGCTGTTCATGGCCGAGCCGGAGGTGATGCCGCCGGAGTGGGCCGTGCCGGCGGCCACCGAAGACCGAACCCAGAGGGCGCGCGCGGTGTGCGATTACATCGCCGGGATGACCGACCGCTACGCGATAGAAGTCCACCAGAAACTGTTCAGCCTCGACCTGGCCCTCGATCTGTGATTCGAAAGACGGCGGCGGGGCGTTAAACTCATTATTCGGCGCGCCGATTCGCAGCGCCGGACCCACGGCGGAGTGCGACCATGTCTTTCGATGACGAAAACCGACCGGGCCGGGGCGCCTATACGCCCCCGACCGACGACGACCTGCCCTTCCGTCGCAACTCCTATGATCCGCGCAGCGGCCGCAATGTCGGCTCGGGCGGGGGCAAGGCGCCGCCGGTGACTTTGATCATCAGCGCGGTGGTCCTGCTGGTCCTGATCATCGCCGTGATCTTCTTCTATCGTTCGGGCATGCGCGCCTCGACCGACGCGCCGCCCGCCGTGGGCCAGCCCGTCGGCGAGATGAAGACCGCTCCGCCCGTGGACGCCCAGCCGGTGGATCCGGCCGACGGGGTGCGGGTCTATCGCGACGAGGCCGAGACGACCGACGCGCCCGTCAGCTTCAC
>NZ_JMQR01000046.1:0-23543 GCF_000698025.1 Brevundimonas sp. EAKA
CCCCCTCGCCCAGCGCCACCGCCTTCGTCGCCTGGCTGAAGCGGCAGGCGGTCGATCACGACAATACGATGGGTCAGCTTTAGGTCGCCGTAAACCTTGACTCCGGCGGCGGCCGGACCGACAGGACCGCCCCATGATCACCCGCTATTCCCGCCCCGCCGCCGCCGCCATCTGGTCGCAAGAGACCAAGTACAAGATCTGGTTCGAGATCGAGGCCCACGCGGCGACCAAGATGGCCGAACTGGGCGTCATCCCCCAGGACGCGGCGGACGCCATCTGGGCCAAGGGCAAGGACGCGACCTTCGACGCCGACCGCATCGACGAGATCGAGCGCACCACCAAACACGACGTCATCGCCTTCCTGACCCATGTGGCCGAGATCGTCGGCGACGAAGCCCGCTTCCTGCACCAGGGCATGACCTCGTCGGACGTGCTGGACACCTGTTTCGCGGTCCAGCTGGCCCGCTCGTCGGACCTGCTGATCGACGGCGTGGACCGGGTTCTGGCGGCGCTGGAGACCCGCGCCAAGGAGCATAAATACACCCCGACCGTCGGCCGCAGCCACGGCATCCACGCCGAGCCCGTGACCTTCGGCCTGAAGCTGGCCGGCTATCACGCCGAGTTCCAGCGCGCCAAACGCCGCCTGATCACCGCCAAGGAAGAGATCGCCACCTGCGCCATCTCCGGCGCCGTCGGCACCTTCGCCAATGTCGATCCGGCGGTGGAGCAATATGTCGCCGACAAGATGGGGCTTCAGGTCGAGCCGGTCTCGACCCAGGTCATCCCGCGCGACCGCCACGCCGCCTTCTTCGCCGCCCTGGGCGTCGTCGCCAGCTCGGTCGAACGCCTCGCCATCGAGATCCGCCACCTGCAGCGCACCGAGGTGCTGGAAGCGGAAGAATTCTTCGACAAGGGCCAGAAGGGCTCGTCGGCCATGCCGCACAAGCGCAACCCGATCCTGACCGAGAACCTGACCGGCCTGGCCCGTCTGGTCCGTTCGGCCGTGACCCCGGCGATGGAGAACGTCGCCCTGTGGCACGAGCGGGACATCAGCCACTCGTCGGTCGAGCGCGGCATCGGTCCCGACGCCACCATCCACCTGGACTTCGCCCTCCAGCGCCTGGCCAATGTGGTCGAGCGTCTGAACGTCTATCCCGAGAACATGCAGGCCAATATCGACCGCCTGGGCGGTCTGGTGCATTCGCAACGCGTCATGCTGGCCCTGACCCAGGCCGGCATCTCGCGCGAGGCCGCCTATGCCGCCGTGCAGGAGAACGCCATGAAGGTCTGGCGCGGCGAAGGCGCCTTCCTGGACTTCCTCAAGGCCGACGAACGCGTCACCCTGCCCGCCGAACAGCTCGAGGCCCTGTTCGACCTGGGCTATCACACCAAGAATGTGGACGTGGTGTTCAAGCGGGTGTTCGGCGACGACTGATCTTCAGTATTGAAAATCGCACCGATTTTCGTACTCTATCACTATGCAACGGGTCGAAGCCTCTGTCGCGGTCAGCGTCTCTGACCTGAAGAAGAGCCCCAGCGCCGTCATGGACGACGCAGCGGGCCAGACCGTGGCCGTGCTGAACCACAATCGGGTCATGGCCTATATGGTCCCCGCCGCCGCCTATGAGGCGATGGTCGAACGACTGGACGACCTGACGCTGATCGAGACCATCCGCCAGCGGCAGGACGAGGCGCCGGTGCGCGTCTCGCTCGATGCCCTTTGATCTTCAGTTCCTCCCCTCCGCGCTGAAGGAGTGGGAGAAACTGGGCGCGCCGGTTCGGGCCCAGTTCAAGAAGAAGCTGGCCGAGAGGCTGGAACATCCGCGCGTTCCGAAGGATGCGCTTCACGGGATGCGCGATCACTACAAGATCAAGCTGCGCGACGCCGGATACCGGCTGGTCTATCGGGTCGAGGATGCGATCGTCACGGTGACTGTCGTCGCCGTAGGCAGGCGCGACCGCAGCCAGGTCTATCGGGACGCGGCGCGTCGGGAATGACGTCGGGAATGACCAAGAGCCAGTTCCCCCCCGTCGTCAACACCGCCACCCGCCTGCTGATCCTCGGCAGCCTGCCCGGCGACGCCTCGCTGAAGGCGGCGCAATACTACGCCCACCCGCGCAACGTCTTCTGGCCGTTGATCGGCGGCGTGCTGGACGAGCCCCTGACCGCCCTGCCCTACCCCGACCGCCTGGACCGGTTGAAGGCGTGCGGCGTCGGCCTGTGGGATGTGATCGCCTCGGCCCAACGATCCGGCAGTCTGGACGCGGCGATCAAGTCGCCCGAGGCCGCCGACCTGCGCGGGCTGATCGAAAGCCTGCCCGAACTCCGCGCCGTGGCCTTCAACGGCGGCCTGGCGGCCAAGCTGGGAAGACGGATCCTCGCCGACCTCGACGGCGTGACCCTGATCGATCTGCCGTCCTCCAGCCCCGCCCATGCAATATCCTTGTCGGCAAAGGCGGCGAACTGGGCCATACTGGGTGACTTTCTCCCGGATAAGCCTGCCGCCTGATGATCCTGACCCTTTCCTGCCCCGACCGCCACGGCATCGTCGCGGCCGTGTCCGCCTTCCTGCTGGAGCGGGACGCCAATATCTCGGACGCCCAACAGTTCGGCGACGCCTCCAGCGCCACCTTCTTCATGCGGGTGGTGTTCGAACCGGCCGACGGCGACGCCCTGGCCGCCATCCACGCCGCCTTCACGCCGCTTGCCGACCGTTTCGCCATGGACTGGACCCTGCGAGGACCGGAGCCGCGCAAGGTGATGATCCTGACGTCCAAATTCGATCACTGTCTGGCGGACCTGCTGTACCGCTGGCGGATCGACGAACTGCCGATGGAGGTGACGGCCGTCGTCTCCAACCATCCGCGAGAAATGATCGGCCATGTCGATCTGGGCGACCTGCCCTTCCACCATCTGCCGGTCAGCGCCGCCGACAAGCCGGCGCAGGAGGCGGAACTGCTGCGCCTGATCGAATCCACCGGCACGGAACTGGTCGTCCTGGCGCGCTACATGCAGGTCCTGTCCGACGATCTCAGCCGCCGGCTGGAGGGACGCTGCATCAATATCCACCACTCCTTCCTGCCCGGCTTCAAGGGCGCCCGCCCCTATCACCAGGCCCATGCACGCGGGGTGAAGGTGATCGGCGCCACCGCCCACTATGTCACGCCCGACCTGGACGAAGGCCCGATCATCGAACAGGATGTAGAGCGGATCAGCCACCGCGACACCCCGGAAGATTTGATCCGCAAGGGTCGTGATATCGAGCGTCGCGTTCTAGCTCGGGCAGTTCGTCGGCACCTCGAGGATCGCGTTTTGCTGCACGGCACAAAGACCGTCGTGTTCGAAGACTGAATGGCCAAGCTGCATCCTCCTGTCACGCCGCACGCATCCTTTAGGTGAACTCGAACGTAACCTTGTCGTGACCGCCACAGCGCGGGCCAACAGGGAACGAAACACCATGACAAATCTTCGCACGCTCATGCTCGTCGCCGTATCCGGCGGGGCGCTGATGGCGCTCGGCGCCTGCAACAACAACGAAACCCCCACGCCCGCAGACTCCACCGCCATGGCCCCGGCCGAAGGCGCGGCCATGGCCCCCATGGCGGCCGATCCCATGGTGGGCGGCGCGGCCATGAGCCCGAACGAGACCATCGTCGCCAATGCGTCCAAGGCCTCGAACCTGTCCACCCTGGTCGCCGCCGTTCAGGCCGCCGGCCTGGTCGAGACGCTTCAGGGCCCAGGCCCCTTCACCGTCTTCGCCCCCGACAACGCCGCCTTCGACAAGATTCCCGAGGCCACCCGCACCGCCCTGATGCAGCCGGCCATGAAGGCCGATCTGACCAAGATCCTGACCTATCACGTGGTCGCCGGCCGTCTGACCGCCGCCGACATCGCCAGCCAGGCCCAGGCCAACGGCGGGACCGCGACCCTGGAGACGGTTCAGGGCGAGGAACTGAAGGTCGCGGCCGGTCCGAACGACACCTGGGTCATCACCGACGCCAAGGGCGGCAAGTCCACCATCACCCAGGCCGACGTGGCCCAGTCGAACGGCGTGGTCCACGTCGTCGATGCGGTTCTGATGCCGTAAAAATAATTACAGTCCGGTCGGAACGGACTGAAACCAAATCTCGCGCGCCGTGTTCTTCAGGGGCGCGAGACGCACAGTACGCCGGGTGAGACATCCCCCAACGTCCCCGGCAAAAAGAAAGGGCCGCACTTTCCCCCGGGTGCGGCCCTTTCGAATTCTCAAACCCGCCCTTAGGCCGGACGTCTACTCCCCGGCGCGAATCTGCTCGCGCGCGATGGAGGCCAGTTCGTCGATCTTGGAGCGAATCTCGCCTTCCGACACCGACAGACCCGAGGCCTTGAAGTCGCCGGCGACCTTGCGGAACACGTCCTCGTCGCCGGGCTGCTCCATGTCGGCGCGCACGATGGCCGCAGCGTACTGGTCGCTGCTTTCAGCCGACAGGCCCATCTTCTCGGCCGCCCACAGGCCCAACATCTTGTTGCGCCGGGCGATGGCCTTGAATTCCTGCTCCTGATCGAGGGCGAACTTGGCCTCGTAGCCTTTTTCCCGATCGTCGAAGGTCGTCATGTCGCTCAGCATAGCTCCGAACGCCCCGCTAACCTCGGGGCAAGCGCCGTCTATAGCCCGACCGCGCCTGAACGCAACATGACTTCCGTCGCATCCCCTCCTCCTCCCTCCCCGCATTCCGGTTTTGCCTCATTTGTATCGGAGGCCGCGTTCGGCTAAGGAGTCGCCGAACGAGATTGACTGCCCGAACGATTCCGAAACGCGCCGCCAGGACCGGGTCTTCCCCTTTCCATCATGGCCGCGCGATTTTTGTTTTTGGAGGGCGCCCGTAGGCCGGGACCGGAATATGAACAGCAAGCGCAAGAAGATTTACGAAGGCAAGGCCAAGATCCTGTACGAAGGACCCGAGCCCGGCACCCTGATCCAGTACTTCAAGGACGACGCCACCGCGTTCAACGCGCAGAAGAAGGCCGTCCTCGAAGGCAAGGGCGTGGTCAACAACCAGATCAGCGAATTCATCATGTCGCGCCTGAACGGCATCGGCGTGACCAACCACTTCATCAAGCGCCTGAACCTGCGCGAGCAGCTGATCCGCGAAGTCGAGATCATTCCGCTGGAAGTCGTCTGCCGCAACATCGTTGCCGGCTCGATGAGCCAGCGTCTGGGCATCGAGGAAGGCACCCCCCTGCCCCGCTCGATCATCGAATTCTACTACAAGAAGGACGAGCTCAACGACCCGATGGTCACCGAAGAGCATATCACCGCCTTCAACTGGGCCTCGACCCAGGAACTGGACGACATCCTGGCCATGACGGTGCGGGTCAACGACTATCTGTCAGGCATGTTCGGCGCCGTCGGCATCACCCTGGTCGACTTCAAGATCGAGTTCGGCCGCATCTGGGAAAACGACTTCAGCCGCGTCATCCTGGCCGACGAAATCAGCCCGGATAGCTGCCGCCTGTGGGACGCCACGACCGGCGAGAAGATGGACAAGGACCGCTTCCGCCGCGATCTGGGCAATGTCATCGAAAGCTACACCGAAGTCGCGCGTCGACTGGGCATCATGAAGGGCATGCCGACGGTGATTCAGGGAGGGCTGCACTAGTGGCTAAGGTCAAGGTTCACGTCTTCCTCAAGCCCGGCGTGCTGGACGTCCAGGGCAAGGCCGTCGAAGGCGCCCTGCAGGGTCTGGGCTGGACCGGCGTGTCGAACGCCCGCGTCGGCAAGCTGATCGAGTTCGACCTCGACGGCGTTGCAGACCCCCAGGCCGAGGCCAAGAAGATGTGCGAGCAACTGCTCGCCAACACGGTGATCGAAGGCTACCGCATCGAGGCGGCATGAAGCCGCCGCCTCATCGGCACAGATAGTCCCGCGTCAGCGGCACGGCCTCCGCCCGCTTCGTCAGCTGAAGCTGGAACACCATCTGGCCCAGTTCGCGAAAGGCGACCTCGCTGACCGCGAGATAGAATTCCCACATCCGGCAGAACCGCTCGTCGTACATGGCCCGGGCCTCGTCGCGGCGGGCCAGGAAACGCGTGCGCCACGCCCTCAGCGTCTCGGCGTAGTGCAGGCGCAACACCTCCATGTCCGTGACCCACAGGCCGGCGCGCTCGATGGCGGGCAGCACCTCGGACAGGGCGGGGATATAGCCGCCGGGGAAGACGTATTTGCGGATCCACGGCTGGGTGCGGCTGGGCGGCCCCTTGCGGCCGATGGAATGGATCACCGCCACCCCGTCGTCAGTCAGCAGCCGCGCGACCGTATCGAAATACGCCTGATAGTTCGGCGCGCCCACGTGTTCGAACATGCCGACGGAAACGATCCGGTCGAACGGCTCGTTCAGGTCGCGATAGTCCTGTAGCCGGAAATCGGCTTTGTCGGCCAGCCCCCGCTCGGCCGCCCTCGCATTGGCGGTGCGGTGCTGCTCCGTCGACAGGGTGACGCCGGTGACATGCGCGCCCGCCTCGGCCAGCGACAGGCCCAGACCGCCCCAGCCGCAACCGATGTCCAGCGCCCTCTGGCCCGGCGACAGCACCAGCTTGTCGATCAGCCGCCGCTTCTTGGCGACCTGCGCCTGCTCCAGCGTCGCCTCGGGCGTCTCGAAATAGGCGCAGGAATACTGCAGGTCGGCGTCCAGAAAGAGGCGGTAGAAGTCCACCGTCAGGTCATAGTGATGATGTACGTTCGCCCGGGCGTGGGCGCGGTCGTTGGCCTGTTCGATCGCCCGGCGCAGACGCCAGCCCGGGCCCAAACGTCGCGACGTCTTGGCCAGTTGGGAGGCGGCGAGCGCGAGGAAGTCATAGATGGACCCGCCCTCGATCCGAAGCGCGCCGGCCATATAGGCCTCGCCCAGTTTCAGCTCGGGGTTCGAACCGATCGCCAACGCCGTCCGCGCGTCGTCGATGACGACGGTCAGTTCCGGCGTTCCGGGACCAGCCGTCAGCGTGCGGCCGCCAGGAAGCCGGACGGCGATCGACCGTGTTCGGAACGTCCTGTCGATCAGGGACTGAAGCATCCGACCCGCCTTGGCTTGACCGCATCTGCATTACAGCTAGTGACAGAATGTCGCAGTGCAACGCCCCGGCGCCCGACGCCGTTTAACTGGCGATCACGAAACGGAGAGACGTCGATGACCTTCACCCTCACATCTCGGGATATTCAGGACGGCGGCGTCCTGCCCGAGGCCCAGGTCCACGCCAAGGGAAACACCTCGCCCCACCTCGCCTGGTCCGGCGCGCCTGAAGGCACGAAGAGCTACGCCGTCACCTGCTATGATCCCGACGCCCCGACGGGTTCAGGCTTCTGGCACTGGACCGTCGCCAACATCCCCGCCGACGTGACCGAGCTGGCGACCGGCGCCGGTTCGCCCGGCGGCGACCTGCCCTCCGGCGCGGTCCAGGGGCGCACCGATTTCGGCCAGGCCGGCTTCGGCGGCGCCGCCCCGCCCCCCGGCCACGGCCCGCACCGCTACATCTTCACCGTCTTCGCCGTGGACGTGGACCGGCTGGACGTCACCGCCGACGATTCCGGCGCCGTCTTCGGTTTCAACCTCCACTTCCACACCCTGGCCAGGGCCTCGATCACGGCGACCTACGAAAACCGCGGCTGAGGCGTTGATCCAAGGAGGAGGCTCCTTATGTTGCATCGCAACATCCCCCCTCCCCCTTTACGGATAGCTTTCATGGCCGCTGGCGGCGCCGTCGTCGATTCCGACGTCACCAACGAACCCATGACCGCCGGACGGGTGGCCCTGGTGCTGATCGCCCTGGCCATGGGCGGTTTCGCCATCGGCGTGACCGAGTTCGCGGCCATGAGCATCCTGCCCGACTTCGCCGCCGGCCTGAGCGTCGACGCCCCGGCCGCCGGCCATGTCATCAGCGCCTACGCCGCCGGCGTCGTGGTCGGCGCGCCGATCCTGGCGGTGCTGGGCGCTCGCAGCCCGCGCTGGCTGCTGCTGATCGGCTTCATGGCCCTGTTCGCCATCGGCAACGGCCTGTCGGCCCTGGCGCCGACCTATGAATGGATGCTGGTCTTCCGCTTCCTCAGCGGCGTGCCGCACGGCGCCTATTTCGGCGTGGCGGCCCTGGTCGCAGCGTCGGTCGTGCCGCTGCATCTCCGCACCCGGGCCGTCTCGACCGTCCTGATGGGTCTGACGGTCGCCACGGTCATCGGCGTGCCCTTCGCCAATATGATCAGCCACGCTTTCGGCTGGCGCTGGACCTTCGCCATCGTCAGCGTCCTGGCGGTGACCACCATGGGTCTGGTCGCCCTGTTCGCCCCGCGCGACCCGGCCCATCCGCACGCCAGTCCCGTGCGCGAACTGGGCGCCCTGAAGCGGAGCCAGGTCTGGCTGACCCTGGGCGTCGGCGCCGTCGGCTTCGGGGGCATGTTCGCCGTCTACGCCTATCTGGCCTCGACCCTTCAGGCCGTGACCGGCGTGGGGCCGGAAATCATGCCCTGGGTCTTCGCCGTCTTCGGCGTCGGCATGTTCCTGGGCAATATCCTGGGGGCCTGGGCCGCCGACCGGGTCGGCTTCCCGGCGGCGGGCGGCCTTCTGCTGTGGAGCGCCGCGGCCCTGGCCCTCTATCCCTTCGCCGCCCCGCACCTGTGGGCCGTTATGATCGTCGTCTTCCTGATCGGCGGCGGCGGCGGCCTGGGCTCGGTGCTGCAGACCCGGCTGATGGACGTCGCCGGCGACGCCCAGACCCTGGCCGCCGCCCTGAACCACTCGGCCTTCAACACCGCCAACGCCATCGGCCCCCTGCTGGGCGGCATGGCCATCGCGGCCGGCTACGGCTGGACCTCGACCGGCTGGGTCGGCGTCGGGCTGTCGCTGGGCGGCTTCGCGATCTTCGTGGCGGCCTGGGCGGAGGGACGGAGACGCGCCGCGTCCAAGCGTTTGGCGTAACCACAGTTTATGGTAGTATGAACTCATGGCCGACGTCACCAACGACCTCATCTACGAAGTGCTGAAGTCCATGCAGACACGCCTGGACCGGATCGACGGCAATGTCGCCGGCGTGAGAGGCGAACTTCAGGCCATGCGCCTCCACCTCAACGGCCTGAACCAGGACGTCTCCAACCTGTATCAGATTGTCGATCGTCAGGACGCCCGCCTCGGCCGGATCGAGACCCGCCTCGGACTTCTTGAACCCGCGCACTGACATTTCCCGAAAACGGTGCTAGAGGCCCGCGCCATGAGCGCAGCCGTCATCGTCTTCCCCGGTTCCAACTGTGATCGCGACTGCAAGGTCGCCGTCGAACGCTCCACTGGCGAGCCCGTCTCCATGGTCTGGCACGCCGAGACCGAACTGCCTTCGGGCCTGGACCTGATCGTCATTCCCGGCGGCTTCTCTTACGGCGACTATCTGCGCTGCGGCGCCATGGCGGCCCAGTCCCCGGTGATGCAGGCGGTCAAGAAGGCCGCAGACGACGGCGTCGCCGTGGTCGGCATCTGCAACGGCTTCCAGATCCTGTGCGAGTCTGGAATGCTGCCCGGCGCCCTGCTGCGCAACAAGGGGCTGAAATACGTCTGCAAGCCCATCGCCCTGACCGTCGCCAACGGCCAGACCCGCTTCACCGCCGGCTACCAGGGCCAGCGCGAGGTGGTCATGACCCAGGGCAACGGCGACGGAAACTTCTTCGCAGACGCCGAGACCCTGGCCCGGATCGAGGGCGAGGGCCAGGTGGTCTTCCGCTACGTCGACAACCCCAACGGCTCGGTCAACGACATCGCCGGCATCCAGAATGCGCGCGGCAATGTGCTCGGCATGATGCCCCACCCCGACCGCGCCTTCGAGGCCGAACTGGGCTCCGCCGACGGCGCCGTGCTGTTCCAGAGCATCTACGCCGCAGCTTGACGGCAATCTGTCGTTGAGGCGAAGTAGCGCAATGCTTCGCTCCATCTCCGCCGTCCTGTTCCTTTGCCTGTCATCCTCTGCAGCCTGGGCTCAAGAGGCCTCGCAGCCCCCCGCGCCGGTTGATTCCGCACGGGAGGATTGGACCCTGGCGCGTCTTCCCGAGCACGACGCCGTAGTGGCTACCATTGGTTTTACGTCCGGCCTCAACCTCATCGCGAGGTGTCAGGGCGGCGTGTACGATCTGATGATCAGCGGCCTGCCGGAAGCGCCCAAGAATCAGCCGACACGAGAGCTGGGGATTCAGGTCGGCGATGAAGGCGAATCAAAAACGACAGTCTGGACGGTAGGATCGCAGCGAACGATGGCGTTCAGTCGCATCCCCGCCCTGGTTGCGCGGGACCTGGCTGAAGGCGGAAAGCTGCAGGTCGTGATTCCGTCTGACCGCCCGGGTGGTCCGCGCACCCGCTACGTCATGGATGTTGAGCCCTCCAGCCAGGCCATCGCCGAAACCCTGACGGCCTGCGGCCGCCCTGTCATCGACCCGCGCGAGGAGCGCGCAGATCAGATCGAAGGCAACGGCCAGGACGGGCTGCCCGCCGCCGTGATGTGGCGGACCATGCCTCGCCCCACCTTTCCGGAATCGGTCAGGGGCCGAAGCCCCCGCATGGGCTATGTCGTGCTTTCGTGCGTCGCCGAGGACGACGGCGGCCTGACCGAGTGCGTGACGGAGAGCGAGCAACCGCCCGGCTACCATCTGGGCTTGGCGGTTCAAAGATCTCTTCCGCGCGCGCGCCTGAAGCTGACGGACGAAGCCGCGGCCAGCGGGCGGCCTTTGGCAGGCCGCCTGATCGTGTTCAGCGTGAACTTCATAATGGACAACTGACGGATCTTCGGCCCGGTCAGGTCCCCAGCTTCGGCGTCGCCCCGCCCCCGGCGTCGATGGCGTCGAACAGGGCGCGGATCAGCCATCGCTCTTCCTCGGTGATCTCGGGCTTCCAGACGTCGAAGATCAATATCGTCCGGTCTTGGTCGCTGTCGTTCCAGGCCTCATGCTCGATCGTGTCGTCGAACGCCCAGGCCTTGCCTTCCTCCCACTGACGCAGGTCCGACCCCACCCGGAACCAGGACCCCGGCGGCGCCACCAGCGGCAGGTGGCAGATCAGGCGGGTGTTGATCAGGCCGTGATGCGGCGGAATCCGCGCGCCCGCCGCCAGTTTCGAGAACAGGATCGACGGCGACCGCCCGGGAATGATGCTCAGCGGCGCGGCCTCCAGCGCCTTCAGGGTCTGCGGGCACCGCGCGGCGATCTCGGGCGCGACCACGCCGTCCTTCCACAGGAAGACCGCGCTCCAGGCCGGATTTTCCAGCATCCCCGCCTGTCCGCTGCGCGGTCGGTTCGAACGGTCCTCGACATAGGGAGCGAACAGGGCGGGTTCCGCCAGAACCGCCTCCAGTTCGGCGCGGATGGCGGGCGCCGCCGCCTCGATCTCCGCCAGCCAGGGCGTGTCGGCGCAGGGCTGGAACTGGACCTGCGGCAGGCCCGGAAACAGATAGAATTTCGGCTGCTGGTGATACAGTTGCTTGCGCCCGGTCAGCAGGTCGAGCGACAGGGCGAACCGCGCGCTGGACTGGGCTTCGTCAAATCCGCGCGCCTTGATCCCGGCCAGAAGCTCCTCCTCGAACCGGCGCCTCATGTCCGCCAGCGCCTGTTGCACCCGCCGCAACTCGCCCTTCAGTTCGGGATCTGCGCCGCGCTGTTGCGCACTCGCCAAGGCCGCGCCGTAAAAGCTCGAGGCGGACCGCGCATCGCCCCGGGCGGCCAGGGCGTCGCCCTTGAGAATGGCCCCCAGGACATTGCGTCCATCGACACCCAGCACCCGCTCCGCCCGCTCTAGCGGACAGGGCGTGCTGAAGAAGCGTCTCCAGAGCGACGGCGGCGTCTGCGTTCATGCGCGGCATGAACGACGATCATCGAACCGCCGTCAAGCAGACAGGGACGCGCTCACTCCGGGCGCGCCGCCTGTCCGTTCTCCAGGTCTTCGTCCTCGTCGGCCGTGACCACGCCGCCCGGATCGCGTTGGGCGGCCAATTCGCGGGCGCCGACGCCCTGACCGTGTTCGATGGCGAGATTGGCTTCGACCTCGTTGGTTTCGAAGATGGGTGTTTCGTCGTCGCGGTCAGCCATGGTCATCTCCAGTTCGTGTGGGCTTGAACAACCGACCACACGACAGGCGGTTCCTCTAGCGCCCCAGGAAGGGGTCCAGACTGGCGCGTGACAAGGGACGAAAGACCAGGAACCGCCCATCGACCGTCAGGGTCACCTCGTGCGCCTGCGGCCGCTGCAACAGCGCCGGATCGTCCAGCGACACGGCGCGACCCGAAGCAATATGTCGCGCGTCCAGGGCGGGCGTGATCGGCCTGCCGTTCGCCGCGGCCAGGGCCGACAGAAAGCGGCGCACCTCCAACGCCTGCTGCTCGGGCGTCAGGGCCTGGCGAACGCACGCCCAGGCGTCCTGCGACGGCTGGGTGAGAACGACGGTCGCTCCACTTGTCTGGGCGTGACCCACGCCTGCGACGGCCGATGCGGCCATGGCGGTCAGGCAGAAAATCCAGCGTCCGGCGGCGTTCGTCATGCCCGATGACAAGCAGCACAGAGAACGTGGCGCAGGCAAGCTTCACTTTTCACACTGCAACGGTGAACCTTACCGCCGTCCGGCGCGTACATTCCACCTGAACACCGTCGTATCGGAATCCGCATGTCCTCGATCCTTCGTCCCACGCCCGCCCAGCGCACCCGCCGACTGGTGGTGCTGGCCGCCGCCGTCTTCGCCATCGTGGTCCCGCTGGTCCAGAACCTGGCGGGCCTGGGCCTGACCCAGGCCGAGTTCGCTGCGGATGGAAACAGCACCCTGCGCGTCGCCGGCTACGCCTTCTCGATCTGGGGCCTGATCTATCTGGGCCTGCTGGCCTACGCCGTCCGTCAGGTGCTGCCCCAGACGGGCGAGAGCACCCTGATCAACCGGATGGGCTGGCCGTCGGCCGTGGCCTTTTTCGGCATCGGCATGTGGATCGTCGTCGCCGCCCTGAACCTGAAGGCGGCCAGCGTCATCGTCATCTTCGCTTCGTTGATCGCCCTGCTCGCGCCGCTGGTGGCCTATTCGGGCTCCATACGCGCGCTCAGCCGAACGGATCGCGACCGACTGCTGCTGGTCTGGCCCCTGGCGGCCCTGGCGGGCTGGTTAACGGTGGCTGCGCCGCTGAACCTGATCACCACCCTGACCGCCTTCGAGGCCCTGCCGACGGCGTTGTCGCCAAGCGCCTGGGCCATCCTGGCCATCATCGTGACCACCGGCGTCGCCCTGGCGGTGACCGCCAGCCTGCGGACCCTCGCCTATCCCCTGCCCACAGCCTGGGGCCTGCTGGGCGCCTTGGTCGCCGAACAGACCGACAAGCCCGCCGTCGCCTTCACCGCCCTGGCCGGCGCCATCGTCCTGCTGGTCGGCGGGGTGCTGCTGGCCTTCCGGCTGAAGCCGGGGGTCGAGCGTTAGGGCTTCTTGCCGGGCGTCACGGGCGTATCGATCGCCGCATCTTCCCCGGCGCCGACGTCAAAGGCGCCGGTCTCCTGAAATCCGACGCTGCCGATCCCCGTCGCCTGTCCGGTCAGCCGCTGCCGACGGCTGATCATGGCCTGCTCGGGCGCGGCCTTGTCCATTTCGCGCGTCGTGGCGGGATCATTGGACCGATCCATCTGCTGGCCGGTGGCCGGCGTGACCTTTGTCGAGGGGGTAGAGCGCATCAGATGCCCTCCCCCTCGTCTTTGACTTCATCTTCGTTCTGGGCCTGCTCGGCCATGGCCGAGGCGCCGGCGTCGTCGGCCGCAATCTCGGGCAGATCGTCGTCTTCGGGGGTCGCGGCGGGGTCGATGGGGGTGTCGGTCATGGTGAACTCCGTGTTGGCTACACACGAAATGAAACCCGAGCCCCAGACGTTCCCCCGCGTTCAGATCGTGATCGCCACGTCCGTCTTCAAGAAATCCTCGCCCTTGAACAGCACAGGTTCGCCGCTGCTCAGGCTCAGCGCATAGGCGAAACAGTCGCCGTAGTTCAGCCGCGCCGGACGCCGCCCCTTGCCGAACCGCACCATGGCCTCGCAGGCGATCCGCATCTGCGCCTGATCGACCAGGACCAGATCCAGCCGGTACTCCTGTTCAAGACGATCCAGCACGGGCCGGGCGTCCACGCCGAGCCGGGACGTCAGCACCGCCGCCAGTTCCACCCAGGTCGCGACACTGACCCGGCGCGTCGTCGCCGAACGAATCCGTTCATCGAACGCGGCCGCTTCCGGCTCTCTCAGAACAATGGCGACGAAGGCGGAGGTGTCGATGACCATCAGCGCGGAAGACCGTGCTCGTCGTACATTTCGTCGTCAATTTCCTGAAGAGAGCGGCCATCGCCGGGCAGCAGGGTCCGCAGATAGGCGAACAGCGCCTCGCGCTTGCTCGCCCGCTCCGCCGCCGCCTCCTCGGCGGTCAGTTCCTTCCATATCTTGTCCAGGGCGATGTCGATGGCCTCGGTCAGACTGACCCCCAGCCGTTCGGCGACGGCGCGCGCCTTGCGCTCCGTCTCGGCGCGCTTGATGCTGAGGCCCATTCTAGAACTCCCAAAATGCTGTCTAGAATATAGCCTATCGGCCCATCTGCGGCTAGAAGCCCCGCCCATGACCGCTCCTCAAAAGACCATGGCTGAATTGGCCGCCGAATACGGCTTGGCCCCGAACGAATATCAGGTCGTCCTCGACCGGCTGGGCCGCGAGCCCAACCATGTCGAACTGGGCGTCTTCTCGGTCATGTGGTCCGAGCACTGCTCGTACAAATCCTCCAAGATCCACCTGGGCAAGTTCCCGACCACCGGCGACCGCGTCATCTGCGGCCCCGGTGAGAACGCCGGCGTGATCGACATCGACGACGGCGACGCCTGCATCTTCAAGATGGAGAGCCACAACCACCCCTCCTACATCGAACCCTATCAGGGCGCGGCGACGGGCGTGGGCGGCATCATGCGCGACGTCTTCACCATGGGCGCCCGCCCCGTGGCCCTGCTGAACGCCCTGCGCTTCGGCGATCCGTCGCACGAAAAGACCAAACGCCTGGTCAAGGGCGTCGTCTCCGGCATCGGCGGCTACGGCAACTGCGTCGGCGTGCCGACCGTGGCGGGCGAGACCAATTTCCACGCCGGCTACAACGGCAACATCCTGGTCAACGCCATGTGCGTCGGCCTGGCCAAGGCTGACAGCATCTTCTATTCGGCCGCGCCCTCGGCGGGCCTGTCGGTGGTCTATTTCGGCTCCAAGACCGGTCGCGACGGCATCCACGGCGCCACCATGTCCTCGGCCGAGTTCGACGATGAGTCGGAATCGAAGCGCCCCACCGTCCAGGTCGGCGATCCCTTCGCCGAGAAGCTGCTGATCGAGGCGACCCTCGAACTGATGGCCTCGGGCGCCGTGGCCGCCATCCAGGACATGGGCGCGGCCGGCCTGACCTCCTCCTCGGTCGAAATGGCCGGCAAGGGCGGCGTCGGCATCGAGCTGAACATGGACGCCGTGCCCCAGCGCGAAGAGGGCATGACCGCCTATGAGATGATGCTGTCGGAAAGCCAGGAGCGGATGCTGGCGGTCCTGAAGCCGGGCCGCGAGGCCGACGGCGAACGCATCTTCAAGAAATGGGGCCTGGACGCCGCCACCATCGGCGTCACCACCGACACCGGCCGTCTGGTGCTGAAGCATCACGGCGAGACCGTGTGCGACGTGCCCCTGGCGCCCCTGTTCGACGACGCCCCCCTGTACGACCGCCCCTGGGTCCAGCCGGAGCTTCAACCGAAGCTGAACCCCGCCGACGTCCCCGCGCCTGAGAACTGGGCCGATGCGGTGATGAAGGTCGTCGCCTGCCCCGACATGGCCTCCAAGCGCTGGATCTGGGAACAGTACGACCGCCACGTCATGGCCGATACCCTGCAGGACTCGGCCACCGGCGCCGACGCCGGCGTGGTCCGCGTCCACGGCACGGACAAGGGGCTGGCCGTGACCAGCGACTGCACCCCCCGCTATGTCCAGAACGACCCTTACGAGGGTGGCAAGCAAGCTGTGGCCGAGGCCTGGCGCAACCTGACCGCCGTCGGCTCGCGTCCCATCGCCATCACCGACAACCTGAACTTCGGCAACCCGCAGCGCCCCGAGATCATGGGCCAGATCGTCCGCGCCATCGACGGCATGGCCGAGGCCTGCCGCGAGCTGTCCTTCCCCGTCGTCTCGGGCAATGTGTCGCTCTATAACGAGACCAACGGCGTCGCCATTCCGCCCACCCCGACCGTCGGCGCCGTGGGCCTGCTGCCCAACTATGACGTGGTCACCAACTTCTCGACCATGGCCGCGGGCGACACCCTGGTCCTGATCGGCCAGACCGTCGGCGAACTGGGCGCCTCCATCTATCTGCGCGAGGTCCTGGGCCGCGAGGACGGCGCCCCGCCCCCCGTCGATCTGAAGCTGGAAAGGAAGACCGGCGACTTCGTCCGCGACCTGATCGAGGCCGGCGACCTGACCGTGGTCCACGACCTTAGCGACGGCGGCCTGATCGGCGCCGCCGCCGACCTGGTCCTGGCCTCCGACGTCGGCGTGACCCTGGACGCCTCCAGCGCGGCCCACGCCCACATCTTCCTGTTCGGCGAGGATCAGGCCCGCTACCTGGTCGCAGTCCCCGACGCCGACGCCCTGATCGCCAAGGCCCAGGCCGCCGGCCTGCACGCCTCGGTCGTCGGTCAGGCCGGCGGCGACGCCTTCGCCTCCAAGGGCGACAAGGGCGAGCTGTTCAGCATCCCCGTCGCCCACCTGCGCGAATGGCACGAAGGCTGGATGCCGGGCTGGTTCGGCGACGCCGCATGATCCGCGCCGCCCCGCCGATCGCGCTGCTCCTCGTGCTAGGGGCCTGCGACGGCGGCGGCGATCCGGTGCAGCAGGCGCTGCGTGAAGCGTCGGCCGCCAACCAGGCGGCTGCGACCCGCACCACGGCCGAAATGCAGGCGGCGGCCCAGACCCCGGATCAGACTGCGGATCAGGCCTATGTCGCCAAGATGATCGCCAACCACGAAAGCGCCGTCGCCACGGCCCGGGTCGCTCTGCGCGACAGCCGCGATCCGGAAATCCGGCGCATGGCCCAGAGCGTCGTGGATGCCCAGACGCGCGAGATCGCCGAGCTGAAGGCCTGGGCGCCGACCGTCGCTCCGGCGAACTGAGCATGGCTAAGGGATCCTATCTCGGCGGCGGAAAACGGGCGGGTTCCCCCAAAGCCAAAGCGACGCCGACTGGACGCTCTCGGGAGCGGACGCCGGAGCGGCCTGTCGGACGCTCGCAGTCCAAGCCTTCACAGATCACCAGAGACGAACTGAAACACTTCGCCTTTCGTGATCGATCCAAGGAGGCGTTCCTGGATGAGCTCGACCCTCTGCTCCGTGCCTGTTTCAAGAGCGGCTTCACCAGGCCCAACGAGGTCGCCGGCCTGCTGAACAAGGCGGGAAAGAAAACCGCCTGCGGCCAACCGTGGACGCCTCACCTTGTCTGGGGTCTTCAACGCTTTCTGTTCGAGCGGCGCGAAAAGAAGAGGGCGTCTCAAACGGCTCCAGCGGCGCCGTCGGCCCCTGTTTCGAAGCCCGCGACCTCAAGCCAACGCGCGAAGGATCTGGCCGCTGAAGACATGGCGCGACTGCTGGGCGCCATCGACAGGACGTCGCCTTCTCGTTGACGTCGTGCTGGTCCACTATGCTTCATGAACGCACGCACCAGATCGAGCGTTTACGGACCCGCGCCTGGCTGACGGGCGATTTGCATAGGAGCGTCTTATGGACGCGACGACGGCCGACACCATCTTCCGCCCCGCCATACCGCCTCGACGGACGGGCAAGCCCCTGTCGCTGCTGCCCTTCCTCTGGATCAGTTGGCGCGACCCCCTCCGTATGTGGTCCGAGCGGCACTTCACCGAGCCGCAACTGCACGGCAACAGCGCCTTCGGCGAGATCCTGGTGGTCAGCCACCCCGAGGGCGTCCGCCACGTCCTGACCGAGAACGCCGCCAACTATGAAAAGGGCGACCTGCAACGCCGCGTCCTGGGGCCCATGCTGGCCGAGGGCCTGCTGCTGACCGAGGGCGACGTCTGGCGCCGCGCCCGCCGCATCCTGGCCCCCCTGTTCACCCCGGCCAAGATGGCGACCCTGAACGCCCGCATGGCCGAGGTCTGCCAGGCCCGCGTCGCCGGCTGGTCCCTGTCGCCGCGCGGGCGGGTGCTGGACATCGACTCCGAAATGTCCGGCCTGACCTTCGACATCCTGTCCGCCACCATGTTCTCGGACGAGTTGGGCGGCGAGGCGCGCGGCTTCGAGCGCGCCCTGAACCAGTTCCTGGCCAATGGCGCCCGCATCGATCCGCTGGACGTCCTGGGCGCCCCGGACTGGGCCCCGCGCCTGGGCCGTCTGGCCAGCTTCCGCTCGGCCCGCTTCTTCGAACAGCGCGTCACCAAACTGGTCGAGGCCCGCCGCGCCCGCATCGAATCCGGCGACGCAGCCCCCGACGACCTGCTCAGCGCCCTGCTGCTGGCCCGCGACGAGAACGGCGGCCCCGGCTTGAGCGACGAAGAGGTCGCCGCCAACATCCTGACCTTCATCCTGGCGGGGCACGAGACCACGGCCCGCGCCCTGGGCTGGACCCTGCACCTGCTGTCGCGCCAGCCCGAATACCTGGCCCGCCTGCAAACCGAGGCCGACGCCTTCGACGTCTCCGATCCCAAATGGGCCGAGGCCCTGCCCTGGACCCGCGCCGTTCTGGACGAGACCATGCGCCTGTTCCCGCCCGCCCCCACCATGGCGCGCAAGGCCCTGGCCGACGACGAGATCGGCGGCCAGCCGATCAAGGCCGGCGCCACCGTCATCATCTCCCCCTGGATCCTGCAACGCCACAGCCTGCTGTGGGACGACCCCGACGCCTTCAAGCCGGAACGTTTCCTGCCGCAGAACCGCAAGTCGATCGACCGCTACGCCTACATCCCCTTCAGCGCCGGCCCCCGTGTCTGCATCGGCGCCGCCTTCGCCATCCAGGAGGCGGTGATCGCCCTGGCCTCCATCCTGCGCGCCGCCGAGATCGAGCCCGTCACGACGATCGAACCCCGGCCGGTGCATCAGATCACCCTTCGCAGCCGCGAGGCGATGCGGTTGCGGCTGCGGGCGCGCAGACGCTGACGATTTCGGCGACGGATTTCCCGACCTGGAGCGTTTGACAGTCGGTCTCGCCGATCAGGCGAGCCCTCGCTGGCTAATTATCTCCGGGGATCATCGCGCTGCGCACCGCCATTCTGCTGCCTCCGGGCTCGCTCTTCTCCGAGGCCCGCCCCAACTCCATGGAGACGGTCGTGCGCACTCTCGCCCTCTTCAACGGAGACGCAGACACGCGAATTTTCTGCCTGGAGGGCGCCCTGGATCATAATGCGCCGGGCATGGTGACCACCCTGCCGCGCCGCAATACACAGCAAGGTCTCATCGACGCCTTGCGCGATTTCGGGCCGGATCTGATCGAACACCACCAGCAGGTGAAACAGGCCCTGTCCGTATCGTCACGCTTCCCCCAGGCCGTCCATGTTCTTTATCGGCATAATGCGCTGAAGCCTGCGCGCCATCGGATCGACCGTTGGCGCTACGCGGCCCGATATGGCCGAATGGACGGCTTCATCTTCGTCAGCGCCGCCGAGCGGAACGCCTTCGCCCGCACCTATCCCCGCCTGGCCGACCGCGCCTACGCCCTGCCCAACCCCATCGACGCGGCCGCCTGGTTCGCCTCGCCCGACGACCGGCAGCGGGTGATCGCCTTCGCCGGTCGGGCCATGCCGGAGAAGGGTCTGGACGTCCTGTGCGCCGCCCTGCCCGCCGTACTCGACGCCCACCCCGACTGGCGTGCGGTGCTGATGCTGAACGACTGGGACAGGCACGCCGCCTGGGCCGGGCCCCACCTCGCCCCGCTTGAGCGGTACGGCCCCCGGGTCGCCGCCCTGCATTCGGCGCCCCTATCGGAGGTACGCTACATCATGAAGACCGCCGCCATCGCCCTGACCCCCTCGGTCTGGGACGAACCCTTCGGCCTGACGGCGGTCGAGGCCCATGCGGCGGGCGCGGCCCTGATCTCGTCCGGCCGGGGCGGCCTGCGCGAGGCCAGCGGCGACCACGCCCTCTATGTCGACGAGATCACGCCCGAAAGCCTGGCCGAGGCGATGGAGCGCCTGATCCGCAACCCGGACGAACGCACAGCCCTGGCCCGCGCCGGACAGCGTCATGTGATGGACGTCCACTCACCCCGACAACGGTCCGCCGAACTGAAGCAGATCCGCAAGGCTGTCGTCCTGTCGGGACGTCGCCTCGCCGCCTGACGCCCAAGGCGGCGTGCCGAGCCCCGGCGGATGCGGATACGGCTGGAAAATCTGTCACATCGCGGCGATAGAGCCGGGCTCCAGTTCGGGGATTTTCGATGACCACGCTCGCCCTCTCCCGCCGGTCCATGCTCGCCGCCTTCGGGGGCGGCCTGGCCCTGTCGAACACCGGCCCGGCCCTGGCCCAGGCCGTCTTCGACGTGAACCCCTTCCGGCTGGGCGTGACCGCAGGCGATCCCCTGCCTGACGGCTTCGTCATCTGGACGCGTCTGGCCCCCGACCCGGTCGCCTACGGCTCGGGCATGCCCAAGGCGCCCGTCGCGGTGAAATGGGAAGTCGCCGCCGACCGCGGCTTCAACACCGTTGTCCGGTCCGGCGAGGCGATCGCCCGACCCGAACTGGGCCATTCCGTCCACGTCGAGGTGGAGGGGCTGGAGCCCGCCCGCCTCTATTTCTACCGCTTCCAGTGCGGGACCGAGCGCAGCGGCGTCGGCCGCGCCAAGACCGCCCCCCTGGCCGGCGACGCCGTCTCGGCCGTCCGCTTCGGCGTCGCCGGCTGCCAAGCCTATGAGAGCGGCTACTACACCGCCCACCGCAAGATGGCGGAAGAGGATCTGGATTTCATCTTCTGCTACGGCGACTACATCTACGAAGGCCGGGGCAACCCGATCTACCAGTCGGGTTCAGGCCCGCAGGACAACACCCGCGTCCACCTGGGCGGCGAGATCTACAGCCTCGACGACTATCGCCGCCGCTACTCCCAGTACACGATGGACACGGATCTTCAGGCCTCGCGCGCCTCGGCGGCCTGGTTCTGCACCTATGACGACCATGAGGTCGACAACAACTGGGTCGGCGACATCGATCAGGACGGCGTGCCGCCTGAAGTCTTCCTGCTGCGCCGCGCCGCGGCCATGCAGGCCTTCTACGAGTTCATGCCGATGCGGAAGTCGGCCTTCCCGCACGGCGCGGGCATGCAGGCCTATCGCCGGGCCCAGTACGGCGACCTGCTGGACATCGCCTTCCTCGACACCCGCCAGTACCGCACGGACCAGCCCTGCGGCGACCGCTACAACGCCACCTGCCCCGGCATAGAGGCGACGACGGCCCAGGTGCTGGGCGACGCCCAGGAGGCCTGGCTGCTGACCAATCTCGACCGCTCGAAGGCGCGCTGGAAGGCTTTGGCCCAGCAGGTCATGATGATGGACCTGAACCGCAACACCTCCGGCGGCCAGGGCGTCAACACCGACAGCTGGGCCGGCTATCGCGTGCCCCGCAACCGCCTGCTGCGCCACATCCGCGACCGCCGCATCGACAATGTCGTGGTCCTGACCGGCGACGAGCATCAGAACTACGCCGGCGGCCTGTGGCTGGACGGCAGCCAGCCCGAGGGCGCCCCCATCGCCGTCGAATTCGTCGGCACCTCGATCAGCTCCGGCGGCGACGGCTCGGACCGCGGCTCCGACTACGACCGCTTCCTCTCGGCCAATCCCCAGCTGAAGTTCCGCAACACCCAGCGCGGCTATCTGATCTGCGAGGCGACCCCGAACCTCTGGACCACCCAGTTCAAGGTCCTGGACAAGGTCTCGACCCGCTCCGGCGCGCTGACGACCCGTCAGACCTTCGCGGTCGAGGCGGGATCGAACACGCTCAACCTGGCCTGACGTCAGAGAACCGGCACCGCCTGGCTCAACCGTCCGCCGACCCGGATCGGCTCGACCCGCGTCGCCAGCCCGGTCTTGTCGTCGGTTTCGACAAACACGCCGCACACCGTCGCCGGACCGGACGCCGGCATGTAGCGCCCGCCCGAGATCCGGGTGGTGAAGCGGCGCAACGGCTCTTCCTTCTCGTTGCCGATCACGCTGTCATAGTCGCAGCAGCCGCCGGCGTCGGTCTGATAGGCCGTGCCGCCGGGCAGGATCTGGCAGTCGGCGGTCGGGACGTGGGTATGGGTGCCGACCACCAGCGACGCTCGCCCGTCGCAGAAATGGCCCATGGCCATCTTCTCGCTGGTCGCCTCGCAGTGCATGTCCACGATCACCGCATCGGCCACGGCCCCCAGGGGCGCGGCCGCCAGCTCGCGTTCGACGGCGCCGAACGGATCGTCCATCGGGTCCATATGCACCCGGCCAAGCACATTCATCACCAGGACGGTGCGGCCCGAATGGGTCTCGAACAGATTGGCCCCGGCGCCCGGCGCATCCATCAGGCGCGGATAGTTGGCCGGCCGGATCAGCCGCGGCTCGCGCACGATATAGGTCAGGGCCTCGCGCTGATCCCACGAGTGGTTGCCCAGGGTCAGGCAGTCGGCGCCCGCCATGAACAGCTCGCGCGCCGTATTCTCGGTGATGCCGAAACCGCCCGCAGCGTTCTCCGCATTCACCACCACGAAGTCCAGCTTCAGGTCGCGCTTCAGGCCCGGAAGATGATCGCTGATCCCGTCACGGCCGGACTTGCCGATGACGTCGCCGAAGAAGGCCAGTCTCATTCGTGTACGCCTTTACTAGGATCCGACCAGTGCTCGACCCTGAGGCCGGCTACACGCTCGAATTCGCCGATGTTGCGGGTGACCACGGTCAGTCCTTGGCTGCGGGCGTGGCCCGCGATCTGATAATCATAGGGTCCAATGGGCCGCCCTTGGCGCTCCAGCACGGCGCGGATTTCCGCCGTGTGGCGCGCGGCGTCCTCATCGAACGGAAGAATTTCCAGACGCGCCAGAAACGCCTCCAGCAAATCGCGTCGGCGCGGGTCGGCCAGCTTGTTCGGGCCGACCGCCAATTCCATGACGACCACCGTCGAAACATGCAACGGCGCCTGTTCGCTCTTCAGACGATCATTCAGCGCAGCGCTGCGGCCCCGCAGAATTTCGATACAGATGCTGGTGTCCAGCATGAAGCCGGTCACCACTCCTCCCGCTTCTGCATCTCAGGCTGATCCCGATCCGGCCAGTCTGGAATGCCGGGCCGGTCGAAGAAGTCATCCCACAGGGCGTTGACCGGCACCAGGCGCAGGCTCTTGCCCTCTTTGATGACGCGCAGCTCTTTCACGTCATCCGGAAAGGCGGCCGCCTTGGGCAGGCGCACAGCCTGCGAGCGGTTCGACTTGAAGACTGTGGCTTTCAGCGGCGGGCTCATGAGTTCGCTATCGGCCCGACTAACGTATATGTCAATGGGATATGCCGAAATCCCGATACCC
>NZ_JMQR01000047.1:0-23446 GCF_000698025.1 Brevundimonas sp. EAKA
CCGAAGGCGTGGTCATCGAGGCTCTGAAGGGGACGTGACGGCCTTCGCCGGGTGACGAGGAAGCCTAGACCTCCGGCTGCGGCGGGGCGGTGATGACCCCGGCATTGTCGTTCAGCAGATAAGACAGTTCCGACAGGGGGGCGGGGCGGGCGGGGGGGGGGGGCCCCCCCCCGACCCCCCCGGCCCTTTTTTGGCATTCCCCCGGAAAGGCCCGCCGGGTGCGTTTTTACAACCCCCCCCCGCCTCTACGGCGATTTCAAACAGGCAGAGAGACACTCATGTCCGACACCCTCGAGCGCGTTCGCAAGATCGTCATCGACCACCTGGACGCCGATCCGGACAAGGTCACGGAAAAAGCCAGCTTCATCGACGACCTGGGCGCCGACTCGCTCGACAACGTCGAGCTGGTGATGGCCTTCGAAGAAGAATTCGACATCGAGATCCCGGATGACGCCGCCGAGCACATCCAGACGGTCGGCGATGCGGTCAAGTTCATCGACGAAAAGTCGGCCGGCTGATTTCAGCCCCCGACTGGCGGCCCGATAGGGCCGACGGTTCACAGGGCCGCCCGGCGCTCCTAGCGGAGACGCCCGGCGGCCTTTACTGTTTCTGACCCATGCGAATCCGAAGTGATTCTCCGGGTTCGGACTGGAGAATTTTAGGAGCACGCACCATGCGCCGCGTCGTCGTTACGGGCATCGGTCTGCTGACCCCCCTGGGTTGGGGTGTCGAGAAGAGCTGGAAGGGCATCGTCGAGGGACGGTCGGGCATCCGCCCGATCACCGCCTTCGACACCACAGGCTATGGCTGCACCATCGCCGGCGAAGTGCCGAGCGTGGATGGGCGCGGCGGCGGCGGCGAAGGCGACTTCGACCCCGAGAAGATCATGTCGGTCAAGGACCGCAAGCGAGTCGACGACTTCATCCTGTACGCCATTGCGGCGGCGGGCGAGGCCCTGGCCGACGCGGACTGGAAGCCAGAGACCGACGAGGACAAGGAACGCACCGGGGTCATGGTCGGCTCCGGCATCGGCGGCCTGGGCGCCATCGCCGAGACGGCCATCGTGCTGAAGGAACAGGGGGTGCGCCGCGTCAGCCCCTTCTTCATCCCCAGCGCTCTGATCAATCTGGCCGGCGGGCAGATCTCGATCCGCCACGGCCTGAAGGGACCGAACCATGCGGTCGTGACGGCCTGCGCCACCGGCGCCCACGCCATCGGCGATGCGGCCCGGATGATCGCCCTGGACGACGCCGACGTGATGGTGGCCGGCGGGGCGGAGAGCTCGGTCGTGCCGCTGGGCATCGCCGGCTTCCTGGCCTGCAAGGCTCTGTGCACCGCCTATAACGACACGCCGGACAAGGCGTCTCGTCCCTATGACCGGGGCCACGCCGGCTTCATCATGGGCGAGGGCGCCGGGATCCTGGTGCTGGAGGAATACGAACACGCCAAGGCGCGCGGGGCCAAGATCTACGCCGAGGTCGTGGGCTACGGCATGAGCGGCGACGCCCACCACATCACCGCCCCGTCCGAGGACGGCGAGGGCGGGGTGCGGGCCATGAAGATGGCGCTGAAGCGGGCCGGAATGCAGCCCTCGGACCTCGACTATGTCAACGCCCACGGCACCTCGACCATGGCGGACTGGATCGAGCTGAAGGGGATCGAGGGTCTGGTCGGCGATCACGCCCAGAATCTGGCCGTCAGTTCCACCAAGTCGATGACCGGCCACCTGCTGGGCGCCGCCGGGGCCATAGAAGCGGCCTTCTGTGTCCTGGCCATCCGGGACCAGGTGGCGCCGCCGACGATCAATCTGGATGATCCGGAGATGGAGACGCCGATCGACCTGGTCCCGAACAAGGCCAGGCCGATGAAGATCGATGTCGCCATGTCCAACAGTTTCGGCTTCGGGGGCACAAACGCCTCGGTGATCTTCAAGAAGGTCGACTGACATGTTCGGACGGGGGCGGGTTGAAAGGGTGCGGGGCGGTTCGGGTCTGACGGTGACGTTGCTGACCGCCTCGGCGACGTTCAGCCTGTTCCTGATCGCCGCCCTGGCGATTGTCTGGGGCGTCTACTACGGCCCGGGGCCTGGCGCCCGTCAGGGAGACCGCACGGTCGTGACCCTGGCCAGCGGGTCGGGCGTCTCCGCCATCGCCGCACAGCTGAAGGCGGCGGGGGTCATCCGATCGACCGACCTGTTCAAGGCGGCGGCGACCTTCACCGGGGCGGACCGCAAGCTGCGCGCCGGTGAATACGAGGTGCCGTCGGGCACGTCGCTGGGCGGAGTGCTCAAACTGTTGGTCGATGGCCGGGTGGTGCGCCATTTCGTGACCCTGCCGGAAGGCTGGTCCTCGGCCCAGGCGCTCGACATCCTGAACAAGGAGCCGGTGCTGACCGGCACGGTCGAGGTCCTGCCGGAGGAAGGCAGCCTGTGGCCCGACACCTATGAGATCGCACGCGGCGATACGCGCCAGTCGGTGATCGACCGGATGCAGCGGGCCGCCAGCGAGAATCTTCGACTTCTGTGGGCGCAACGCGGGCCGGGAACCGTGGTGCGAAACCCCGAAGAGGCGGTGATCCTGGCCTCCATCGTCGAAAAGGAGACGGGCCTGGCGGCGGAACGTCCGCGGGTGGCGGCGGTATTTTCCAACCGGCTGCGTCAGGGGATGCGGCTGGAGAGCGATCCGACCATCGTCTATGGCGTCACCCAGGGTCGTCCGCTGGGGCGGGGCATCCGTCGGTCGGAGCTGGACCGTCAGACGCCCTGGAACACCTATCAGATCGATGGTCTGCCGCCGACGCCCATCGCCAATCCGGGCAAGGAGGCGCTGCAGGCCGTGCTGAATCCGCCGGCTGAACAGGCCCTGTTCTTCGTCGCCGACGGATCGGGCGGTCACGCCTTCGCCTCCACCTATGAGGAGCATCTGCGCAATGTCTCCCGCTGGCGTCAGATCGAGCGCCAGAAGGTCGGATTGCCGCCCGAGGCGCCGGCGCCGGTCGCGCCGGGAACCAGCGCTGTCCCCATGGCGGAACCGGTCGAACCGGCGCCTCAGACGTCCGGGCAAGCGACCCTGACCCTTCCCGTCGGCGCCTCGCGGGGCGCGCAATGAGCCGGCTGTCCGGCATGACCGGCTTCGGCCGGGCGGACGGGGCGGGCGAAGGCTGGACCTGGTCTGTCGAGGCCCGCTCGGTCAACGGCCGCAATCTGGAGGTCCGGTTCCGCGGCCCCAATGGGTTCGATGGTCTGGAACGCGCCGCCAAGGCGGCGGCCCAGGCGCGTCTGGCGCGTGGCCAGGTCACCATCGGCGTTCAGGCCAAACGGGTCGAGACCGGCGAGGCGGCTGTCACTATCAATGCGGCGGTCCTGGCCCGCTATCTGACCCTGGCCAATGAGCTGGCCGAGGACGGAGCGACCCCGCCGTCGGCTGATGGCCTTCTGGCCTTGCGCGGGGTGATCGAGGCGCCGGAAGAGGTGGACGATCCCGAGGCCCGCGCCATTCTGGAAGCCGCCATGGCCGGAACGGTCGAAGCGGCGCTGGACGCTCTTAAGACGTCCCGCGAGGGCGAAGGCGTGCAGCTGACGCCGGTGCTGGAAGAATTTATCCGCCGAATCGCGGCCCTGGTTGCCCAGGCGGAAGGCGAAGCCCAGGCCCAGGTCGTCGCCATCCGTGATCGGTTCAGCCGCCGCATGGCCGAACTGGCCCCTGATGCGCCGGGTCTGGAAGACCGAATCTTCCTTGAAGCGGCGGCCCTGGCGACCAAGGCGGATGTACGCGAGGAGCTGGATCGGCTGACGGCCCATATCGATGCGGCGCGCCAACTGCTGGTCTCGGCGCCCGCCGGGCGGAAACTGGACTTTCTGATGCAGGAATTCATGCGTGAGGCCAACACGCTCTGCTCGAAATCGGCTACGACCGCGCTCACCGGAATCGGCCTCGAACTGAAGGCCGTCATCGAACAGTTGCGTGAACAGGTCCAGAATGTCGAATGAACGCACGCCCCGCCGGGGCGTCCTCCTGATCGTCGCCAGCCCGTCGGGCGCGGGCAAGACGTCGCTGTGCCGCCGGTTGATGGCGGATCACGGCGGGCTGGAGCTGTCCGTGTCGATGACGACCCGCGGCATCCGGCCGGGCGAGGTCGATGGGCGCGACTATAATTTCGTCGATCGTGAGCGGTTCCAGAAGCTGATCGACGCCGACGCCTTCCTGGAATGGGCCGATGTGCACGGCAATCTGTACGGCAGCCCGCGCGGCCCCGTGGACCGCGCCCTGGCCGAGGGTCGTGACGTGCTGTTCGACATCGACTGGCAGGGCGCGCGGGACGTGGCCGAGAAATGCCCCGAGGATGCGGTGCGGGTGTTCATCCTGCCGCCCAGCCTGGAAGAACTGCGCCGTCGCCTGATCACCCGGTCGCAGGATTCGGACGACGTCATCGAGCGCCGCGTCGCCAACGCCAAGGGCGAGATCGAACACTGCGACGCCTTTGACTATGTGATCGTCAACGAGGATTTCGACCGGTCTTACGCCGAGCTGGCGCACATCTATCATGCCGAACGGTCGCGTCGTTTCCGCAATCTGTGGGTGGGCGACTACAAGGCCGCCCTGCTGCGCGAGCCGGTCTGAGAAGAACCCGATCCGGGCAATCGACCTGGAAAGAACAACGACACCGCGGCCGGCGGAGGGGGAACAGTGCCGCCGCGGTGTCGTCTTCGGCTGAGAAGCGGCGCCGACATCACGCCAGGCGGGGGCGTCCTACGCGACGTCGACTTCGGCGCTGCTCAACTGCACCCTTTATTCCACAACAGGAGTTCCAGAGGGTAAATTTCTATCTAGGGGCGATTGCTTAGGTACGCCCCACGATTGCCAAGTCGATGTTTTGCGGATGCGATCAGAGCGGCGTGCGCGCAGCGAACCAGGGCGTGAGTCGCGCCAGGGCCGTCTCGACCTCGGGCGTGGAAACGGCGAAGCTGATGCGGATGAAGCGATGGCCGTCGACGGGATCGAAATCGACGCCGGGCGCGGTGGCCACGCCGGTATCGCGCAACAGTTGTTCGCAGAAGGCCACGCTGTCGTCCGTCAGATGGCCGATGTCGGCCCAGATGTAGAAGGCGCCGTCGGGCGGCGCGATCTTCTTCAGACCGAGGGCCGGCAGGGCCGCCAGCATCAGGTCGCGGTTGCGGGCGTAGGTCTGGATATGGCCCTCAAGCTCGTCGATCGCGTCCATGGCGACCAGGCCGGCGTGTTGGCTGAGGCTGGGCGGGGTCAGGAACATGTTGCCGATATAGGCGCGGGCGGCGTCGATCAGGGTCTCGGGAACCAGCAGCCAGCCCAGGCGCCAGCCGGCCATGCTCCAGTATTTGGAGAAGCTGTTGATCACCATGGCGTCGGGCGCGAACTGCAGCATCGACGGCGTCGGGCCGACATAGGACAGGCCGTGGTAGATCTCGTCCGAGACGATGGCGATGTCGCGCGCACGACAGACCTCGGCGATGGCGGCGAGTTCGGCGTCGGGGATGACGGTGCCGGTCGGATTGGCGGGGCTGGCGATGATGACGCCGGCGGGGGCCGGATCCAGGGCTTCCAGTTGAGCGGCGGTCAGCTGGAAACGGGTCTCGGGGCCGCAGGCGATCTCGACTGGTTCAAGGTGCAGGGCGCGCAGGGTGTTGCGATAGGCGACATAGCCGGGGCGGGCCAAAGCGATGCGGTCGCCCGGCCTGAAGCGGGTGCTGAGCGCCAGGACGAGGGCGGGGGAGGCGCCGCAGGTCAGCAGGATGCGGTCGGGATCGACCGTGACGCCATAACGCTCGTCGTACAGGCGCGTGATCCGGGCGCGCAGGTCGGGGCTTTCCCAATAGCCCATGGCGTCGGCGTCCAGCACCTGATGCGCGCGGGCGATGGCCGCGGCGGGCGCGCCGGTCGAGGGCTGGCCGAACTCCATATGGATGATCGACCGGCCTTCGGCTTTCAACTGGTGCGCCAAACGGCTGATGGTGATGGCGCGGAAGGGTTCGACGGTCATGCCAGCGCATCCGCAAGTCGCAGGAAGCCCGCGACGTCCACGGTTTCAGCCCGCACGTCCGGCTCGATGCCGGCGGCCTCGCATAGCTCGGCGCCGCCCAGTTGTTTCAGGCTGGAGCGCAGCATCTTGCGGCGCTGGCCGAAGGCGGCGGCGGTGACGCGTTCCAGCTTCTTCAGGCGTTCAGGCGACGGGCGCTCGTCCAGCGGGACCAGATGGACCACGGCCGAGGCCACCTTGGGCGGCGGGGTGAAGGCGGCGGCGGGCAGGTGCATGACGATGCGGGCGGTGCAGACGGCCTGGGAAATGACCGCCAGCCGGCCATAGGCGTCGTCGCCGGGCCCTGCGGCCACACGCTCGGCGACCTCCTTCTGGAACATCAGGGTCAGGCTGTGGGGCAGCCAGGGACCGGTCAGCCATTTGATCAGCAGGGCCGTGCCGACGTTGTAGGGCAGGTTGGAGACCATGTGGGCGGGGCCGGAGACCAGGTCCGCCTCCTTCACCTTCAGCGCATCGGCCTCGACGATGGTCAGACGGCCGGAGCCGTCGTCCAGTTCGGACAGAAGGGGGATGAAGCGCGGGTCCTTTTCCACCAGGACCACGGGGCCGGCGTCGGATTCCAGCAGGGCGCGGGTCAGGCCGCCGGGGCCGGGGCCGACCTCGATCACGGCGCGGCCCTCGAACGGGCCGGCGAGGCGCACGATCTTGCGCGTCACATTGAGGTCCAGCAGGAAATGCTGGCCGAAGCTCTTCTTGGCCAGCAGGCCGTGGGCGTCGAGGGTTTCGCGGAGGGAAGGAAGGTCGGTCACAGGCCCTGTTAGCGCGCGGCGCGCGCCGCCGCCATCTCCGAAGCCAGTCGGACGGCGGCGATCAGGCTGTCGGCGCGGGCGATCCCCTGGCCGGCGATGTCGAAACCGGTGCCGTGATCGGGCGAAGTGCGGATGATCGGCAGGCCCAGGGAGACGTTCACTCCCCCCCAGAAGTCCAGGGTCTTGACCGGGATCAGGGCCTGATCGTGATACATGCACAGGGCGGCGTCATAGCCGGCCCGCGCCTCGTCGTGGAACAGGGTGTCGGCGGGCCTGGGGTCGGTGATGTCGATTCCCTCGGCCCGCAGCTGCGCAGCCACCGGGCGCAGGGTCTCGATCTCCTCCACACCCAGAGCGCCGCCTTCGCCGGCGTGAGGGTTCAGGGCGGCCATGGCCAGGCGCGGACGGGCGATGGCGAAGTCGCGCTTCAGGCTTTCGTGAACCACGCGGGCGGTGCGGGCCACGCGGTCTGCGGTGATCAGTTCTGCGACCTGTCCCAGGGCGACGTGGATGGTGACCAGGCAGGCCCGCAGATCCTTGGCGGTCAGCATCATCACCGGCCCCCGCGTGCCTGGATAGGGGGCGTCCGCAGTCAGTTCGGCGATGAATTCCGTATGGCCCGGAAAGCGGAAACCCGAGGCGTACATCGGGGCCTTGGCGATCGGCGCGGTCACAAGGCCCGACGCCTCGCCGGACAGGACGAAACTGACCGCTTCTTCGATGCCGTCGGCGACGGCCGGCGCATTGGCCGGATCGGGACGGCCGACCTCGACCGCGGCCGGCAAGGGGCGATGGATCACCGGCAGGGCGCGCCCGAAAGGCTGCAGCGCATCGGCGGGGGTGTTGATTTCGACCACCAGCACGCCCTGAGCGCGGAGCAGGTCCGCGTCGCCGATGACGGCGAAGGCCGGCGGCTCGGTCTTCAGGGCGTTCCAGGCGGCGGCCACGATCTCCGGCCCGACGCCGGCGGGTTCGCCCAGCGTCAGGACCAGAGGCCGGGTCATTTGAACTCGATGAGGGCGTCGCTACGCAGGTCGCGCAGATAGCGGCGCTCGAGCACGGCCAGGTTCTGGGAACGCAGACGACCCTCGACCTGTTGACGGTTCGGAGCCTCGGGGCCCCCGACCCGGCGACCGCAGACGGCGACCAGGTGCAGGCCCAGCGGGGTGCGGATCGGCGTGGAGACCGAGCCGATCTCGCCGGTGCGGGCGAACTGCTGGAACTGGGGCGCGAGGTTGGCGACATCTGATTCGCCGAGGTCCGCTCCGATCACGCCCTGGGTCGCGCGCGCCTGGGACAGGATGTTGTCGCAGTTCAGTCCCTGACGCAGGCCTTCCAGAGTGCGGGTCGCGGCGGCCAGATCGGCTTCCGACGCCGTCTCGGGCAGTTCGACCATCAGTTGCCGCAGAGAGACCAGGCTGGTCGCCGCGCCGTCGCGCTTGTCGCGCATATAGATGATGTACACCCCGCCATCGACGGCGATCGGGTTCGACAGCTGGCCGGGCTGGAGTTGGTCGAAGATGGTCTGAAGCGCGGGCTGGACCGTGCCCTTGACCACCCAGCCGGCGTCGCCGGGCACCCGGGCCGAAGCCGAAGGCGCCGATGAGAACTGTTGGGCGACGGCCTGGAAGGGCGCGCCCTGGATGATCTGCTGCACCAGTTGGCGGGCGCCGTTCATGGCGGCTTCCTGACCGCCGACTCGGGCTGCCTCGATATAGATTTCGCCGATCAGATACTGGGGCTGGGCGGCCGCGTCATTGAGACGACGGACTTCCTGATCGACTTGAAGCGTGCTTGGACGCGCGCGGCTGTTGAAGCGACCGGGCACCAGCTGTCCCCAGCCGATCTCGGTGCGCAGGCTCTCGCGGAAGGCGTTCGGCTGGATGCCGCCCTGCTGAAGGAACTCCATATAGGCGGCGGGGGTGACGCCGGCCTGGCGCGCCATCTGGGCGATTTCCTCGTCGATCTCCTGGTCGGTGACTTTCAGGCTTTCGAACTTGGTGATCTCCTGCGCCTTCAGGCGCTGCTCAATCAGCCGGTTGAGGGCAGCCTGCTGGATCGCCGGCAGGTTCTGCTCGGTCGGCTGGACCTGCGACGAGGCGATCAGCATCAGCATCTGCTGACGCAGATCGAATCCCGTGATGATCTTGTCGTTCACCGTGGCGACGATGCCGTCGGCCATCTCGAACTGGGGGGCGGGGCGAGCCGTTGCGGGACCGTCGCCGGCCGCAGGATTCGGCGCTCCGGCGGCGGACGCCTGCGGAGCGGCCGGAGCGGACGCCGTCTGACCATGAGCCGAACCGGCGAGGAGGACCGCCGCGAGCGCAGCCCCCGTCGAATAACGCATCAAACCCATTGGTCGTCCTGATTCCTCACAGCGGTCCGTTTGCCAGGTCGGCAGACGGTCGCGCCCCGTAAAGCGTCATGCTCAACGCATTTCACCCTGTCCATAACCTGAACCTCCGAAAGTGGCGAGGTTTAGGCGTATATAGACGCCATCCGACGGTCCGCTGGCCCGCACCCGTGTATTGTCGCGGCGATATCCGAACTCGACGCGGAAACAGTCGTCGTCGAACAGCACGCCGACCTCCTGACGGGTGATGACGTTCCGTTCGAGATCGGCGATGCCCGTGACGGCGACGCCCCAGTCGCCATAGACGAACTGTTGTCCCGAAAGCTGGACGAATTCGTAGTTTCGATTCTGATCGCCGGACAAGGGATTGGATCGATCGACGATATAGCTGACGGACGCGAGATTTCGGCGTCCCCAGCGGCCGTCCACTGCGGCCTCGGCGCGACGAATGTCGCCGGACCCGTCAATGGTGGCGTGACCCCAGCTGCGAATTCGGTCGGAAGGAGAGAAACTGCCCTGCACCACCCAGTCCGACGCCGAGGACGCAAGACCGGTCGGATCGTAAAGCGCGCCGGTCGTGCTGTCCGGCACCGTGGTGCGGAAGGCGTCTTCGTCATCGGCGCGATAGCTTCGGCCGATGAACAGGCTGGCGCTACGTCCTTCGGACCAGCGAACCGTCGCACGACCGCCGGCCGTGACCCGCGATCCGCCCTCGACCAGATCGTATCCGGAGAAGCGATCCATGCGGAACAACGATGACTCGTCCAACTCGATGACCTGCGAATCCTCGTTCGGGATGCGGGGATCTATGTCGGCCTTGTTGGAAACCGAAACCTGTACGACCGGCTCGAGGATGATGTCCGCGCGCTGGGTGCGTTTGATCAACGGATAGCTGACATCGACCCCGGCGCTGAAGCGTGTGCGGCTGAGCGACTCGTCGCTGTCGCCCCCCATCATCGGCGGCAGATCGGACAGGGAGTAGAGATCGACCCTCGCGTCGACAAACGGCTCAACCCGCAGACCCAGGCCAGTGATGAAGGTTCGACGCCATTCCGCCTGGGCGGTCACTCGCCGGCTATCCACGCCGGACAAGCCCGTCGTCACCGCCGGCACGATGTCAGGGTTCAGGATCGGCGTGCCGACGAAATTATCGCGGTACAGCGAAACCGCCGATCCCTTCAGCCGCAGTCGACCGCCGAAGACGTAGCCTGCGGGTTCCCAGCGCGCATCGATCAGCGGCGCGACCAGGGGCAGGTCGTCGTCCTCCTCGAACACCTTGAAGCCGGAGGCGTCGCGGAAGTCGTTGGCCTCGAACGCGGGGTCCAGCCGCAGGCTCTGAATGGAGAAGGCGGCGACCGAAACATAGGATTGCTCGGTCTGACGCTCGGCGTAGATCTGGCTGATCAGCCGACGACGGTCACCGTAATACAGCCCGTTGTCCTGATAGGTGTTGCGCACGTCATACCGGTCGAACAGGGTCTTGTCGGACGTGCGCTCCGCCGTGAAGCCGAAACGCCAGGGGCCGTCAGGATCGTATTCGCCGTGGGACAGCAGATAGCTGCGGTGTTCCTTGTCGCCGAAACGGACGTTGCTTTCATAGGCGCCGTCGCCGTTCAGGTCGAAATCGCCGAAATTGCGTTCGTAGGTGTAGCCGCCGCGCGCAAAGATCGAAGCGTTCACGAACCGGCGGCGCCATTGCAGGTTCAGCAGCGGCGCGACGCGCGTGTTGATCTGCGGACTGATGAGCCAGTCCTCGGACGGCGACACGACGTGAAGATAGGGAGCCTCGATCGAGACGCCCCGGCCTTCATCATAGTTGATGATCGGCACCAGCAGGCCAGACGCCCGTTTCACCGTAGGGTCGGGGTGGGCGAAAAACGGGGTGTAGAAGACCGGGACGCCGCCGACCCGGAAGATGGCGTTGCGATAGATGACGGCGCGCAGGGCTTCGTCCTGGACCACCTTTTCCGCCTGGATCGAGATGCTGGGCCGTTTGGGACCGTTTGCATCACAGATCGGGCAGGGGGTGAAAATGGCGTAGTTCAGTTCATTGACGTTTTCGCTGCGCCGCACCGCCGTCGCCGCCATCAGACTGGCGCCGTTCTCGAACCGTGTCGCGAAATCGACCGCTATGGCCGCCTTCAGGTCGCGATCGGTTTCCAGATGGCTGGCGTAGACGATGGTCCCATCCGCCGACACGGCTTCGACGCGCCCGCTGGCCGAGGCGGCGCCGCTGGACAGGTCATAGGCGAGGTTGTCGCCACGCAGCACATTGCCGTCTGCGCGCAGATAGACCCGGTCGCCGCCGTTGCTTTCGGCGGTGATTAGATCGCCGGTGCGGCTGGTGCTGACGGCGTCGACATAGACGGCGCCTTGAGGCAGGCCGTCCGAGGCGGGCGTCGTCTGCGCTGCGGCGACACCGGCGAAGGGGACGCAGACGAACAGGGCCGCGCCGGCCAGAAGCCGCGCCCGGAAGGCCTTCGAACGCTGATCGCGATCACCCTGCATGAACCATCCGTCTGTCTTGAGCGAGGCGCTCGCTTAGCCGTCTTCGGTATAGAACAGCAAGGTGAAGGCGGCGAGCGCCGTCAATATCGGCGGCAACCAGGCCGCCACGAAGGGGGGCACCACCTCGGCCGATCCCATGGCGGACGAAAACTGGTTCAGGAAGAAGAAGGCGAAGCCCAGGACAACGGCCGCCACGCTCATCTTCGCCAGGTCGCCCAGACGCATCAGTCGCAACGAAAACGCCGCCGCCAGGATCGACATGGCCGCAAACACCAGGGGGGTGACCAGCAGCTGCTGGAAGCGCAGGCGATAGGCGGTGGAGGCGAAGCCGGCGTCCTCGATTCGCTGGATCTGATTCGGCAATGACCAGAAGGGCGTCGATTGGGGGCGGGCGAACCGCTCGAAGGCCTCTTCATCCGCCAGGCTGGAGAGGAGGTCGAGGCTGGAATAGGTCACGGCGCGCTGGCCGATGCTGGCGCCCACCGCATCGGTCAACCGCCAGCGGCCGGCGCTGAGAGCGGCGGACCGGGCGTCGATCCGTTCCGAAAAGTCCCGGTTGCCCTCTGCATCGGTCGTGTAGATGAAGAAGGTGACATCCAGCAGCCGGGCGTTGGCGCGGTCCTGCCGCCCGGCGCGAATGATCATCTGCCTCTGGTCGTCGCCCTCGCGCAGCCAGATGGCGTCGTTGGAACTGGCGCCGGGGGCTGTTCCGGAGATGCGCGCCCGTTCGCGCTGCCACAGGCCGTCGCCGGCCGAAGCGAGCGGGCCCAGAACGGTCACGGTCAGAACCCCCAGGACCAAGGCCATGCCTGCAGCCGGCAGCACGAACCGCCAGGCCGAAACGCCCGCCGCCCGCATGGCCACCAGTTCGCTGCGCCGATTCAGGCCGATATAGGCGGCCAAGGTTCCGAACAGGAAGACGAAGGGCAGAAGCTGAACGATCACCGACGGCGACTTCAGGGCTACGAGGCCCAGGATACGCAGGGCGGACAGGTCCTGATCCGAACCCACGCCGCGCGACACCTCGACGAAGTCGATAAGCATGACCAGGGCGGAGATCACGGCCAGGGCCACGCCCAGGGAACGAAGCTGCTGGATCAGCACATAGCGTTCGATCCGCCCCAGCCGAGGCAGGCGCAATCGGGAAGGCGAGAGAAGGGCCAGGGTCATGCGAATCTCGCGCGCAGCCGGTCGATGACCGGCGACTTTCGGCGCTTGCGGGGCTTGAGGGCGCGGAACAGCAGCCGCACGGCCGCTGCGACGACGATCAGGGGCGCCAGATACTGCAGGATGTTCATCCACGGGTTCCAGGCGCTGGCGGCCACCAGTCCGTAGCCGATCACCCGGACCAACAGGAAGACGCCCGCCGCCTTGGCGATCCGCAGCGAATAGCCGGTGCGGCTGAACGATCCGCCCATGATGGCGGCCAGGGCCATGGCCATGGCGACAAGGGCGTAGAGCGGGGCGGCGATGCGGGCGTGGGCCTCGGCCAGCAGCTCGCCGCGCGAGCCGGCGGTCTCCAGCACGCGGGGCGAGGGGTTCAACAACTGGCGAAGATAGAGGTCGGCCGGCTTGTAGCGAATCTGCTCGGTCACGCCGGAGAACTGGCCCAGGGGGAAGTCGTATCTGTCAAAGGACAGTGTCTCGAGCACGCCGCGCGACGAATATTTCTGCCAGGAACCGTCGATCATGGTGAGAACCGGCTCATTGGCGGCGTCACGACCGAAACGCGCCTCGGCGGCGCTCCAGTTCTGGGTCGACTTGCCGTCATCGAGGTAGACGAACAGGTTTTTCAGAAGGCCGTTCTGTTCGATCTGCTGGACATAGACGGTCAAGCCGTCCGGTCCCTGGACGAACTGGCCCTCCTCGACCAGCAGGGCCGCCAGGTCCGTGCGAATGGCGAAAGCCTGGTTGCGGGCTTCACGCTGGGCCCACGGCTGGGCGAACAGGGTCATCACGAGATTCAGAATCAGCACGAGGAACGCCAGTCGCGCCGCGGGCGAGATTACCTGCCATCGCGTCATTCCGCCGGCGAAGGCCGCCGTCAGTTCCTGCTCGCGCTGCATTCGGGTCAGGGCGATGAGGGCGCCGACGAACAGACCGATCGGCAGGATGACCGCCAGCAGCTGGGGCAAGGCCAGCAGGGTCAGTTTCACCATGACCCACACGCTCTGGCCGCGTTCGACAATGACTTCCAGTTGGTCGAGGCTTTGGCTCAGAATTCCGATTCCAGCCAAGGAAGCGCAGGCCGCAACCACGGGCAGCGAGATCTGGCGGAAAAGGTATCTTTGAATCAGGGTCATGGGCGGATGGACTTCGCCCGGTTGCAGGCGGCGATAATGAGGCGCATCTAGTAGCACAGGAGGGCGCGTCCGCGACAAGCAGACGCGCCGTTTGTCTTTTTCTTCCGTTGTAAACGCCGGGTGGGGCCTGGCTGGAGTCACTGTATGAAGATCGAGTTCGTCGCTGCCGTGGACGCCGCTGAAATTCTCGCCGTGCCGGTTCATGAGGACCGCACGCTTGCCGGTTCAGGCCCGGAACTGGACGCCAAGGCCAACGGCGCCCTGACTAGAGCCATGTCCAAGAGCCGTTTCGTCGGCAAGTCTGGACAGACGCTGAGCATCGCCGCGCCGTCGGGTGTGAACGCCGATTGCGTGTTGCTGGTCGGCGCCGGGGCTGCGGACAAGCTGGACGACCTGGCGGTCGAGGCCTTCGGCGGCGCCGCCTATGCGGCGGTGAAACTGTCGGGCGCCGAGGTTCTGACCATCGACGCCTCGGGCCTGACGCCGGAACAGGCGGCCCGCGTTGGCTTCGCCGCCCGTCTGGCCGCCTATCGGCTCGACAAGTACCGGACCACCCAGAAGCCCGACAAGATCCCGTCGATCACCGCGATCCGCGTCGTGACGTCGGACCTGCGCGCCGCCGAGGCCGCGCTGGAGCCCCTCTCGGCCGTCGCCGACGGCGTGATCTTCGCCCGCGACCTGGTGTCCGAACCCGCCAACGTCCTGTACCCGGCCGAGTTCGCCAAACGCGTCAAGGCGCTGGAAAGCCTGGGTCTTGAGGTCGAAATCCTCGGCGAGGCCGAGATGGAGACGCTGGGCATGCGCACCCTTCTGGGCGTCGGCCAGGGCAGCCGTCGCGAAAGCCAGTTGGCGGTCATGAAGTGGAACGGCGGCGAGGCCGGCGGCCAGCCGATCGCCTTCGTCGGCAAGGGCGTCTGCTTCGACACCGGCGGCATCTCGATCAAGCCGGCCGACGGCATGGAAGACATGAAGTGGGACATGGGCGGCGCGGCCGCCGTGACCGGAACCATGATCGCCCTGGCCGGCCGCAAGGCCAAGGTCAACGCCGTCGGCGTGCTGGGTCTGGTCGAGAACATGCCGGACGGCGACGCCCAGCGTCCGGGCGACGTGGTCGTGTCGATGTCGGGTCAGACGGTCGAGGTGATCAACACCGACGCCGAGGGCCGCCTCGTCCTGGCCGACGCCCTCTGGTACACGCAGCAGCGTTTCAAGCCGAAATTCATGATCGACCTGGCCACCCTGACGGGCGCCATGATCGTGGCCCTGGGCCTGGATTACGCCGGCGTCTTCTCCAACTCGGACGCGGTGGCCGATCCGATCCTGGCGGCGTCGAAGAAGGTGGGCGAGAATTTCTGGCGGATGCCGATCCCCGACATCTATGAACAGCACATCGACTCGAAGATCGCCGATGTGAAGAACACCGGCAACGGCCGCGCCGGCGGTTCGATCACCGCCGCCCTGTTCCTGCAGCGCTTCACCAACGGCGTGCCGTGGGCGCACCTGGACATCGCCCCGACCGCCTGGGCCAACAAGAGCCCCAGCCCCACCGTGCCGGAAGGCGGCGTCGGCTTCGCCGTGCGCACGCTGGATCGCATGGTGGCCGACGCCTACGAAGCCTGAGTTCCGGACGGTAGAGCCGGATGAGCGGCAAGCCCGAAATCTGGTTCTACCATCTGGAGCGTTCCACGCTGGACCAGGTGCTGCCGACCCTGCTCGAGAAGACCCTCGAGCGGGGCTGGCGCGCCCTGATCAAGTCGGCGCACGCCCATCGGCTGGACGATGTCGATGAGCGGCTGTGGAGTTTTCATGATGAGAGTTTCCTGCCGCATGGCCGGGCCGATCAGCCCCATGCGGATCGCCAGCCTGTGCTGCTGAGCGAATCGGGAGAGAACCTGAACGGCGCTCAGGCGCTGTTCATCGTCGACGACGCAGAACTGGGCGTGACGGAAGGGTTTGAACGATGCTTCATCATTTTCGACGGTCGGGACGAGCCGGCGCTGCAACACGCGCGCGGGCGCTGGAAGACGCTGAAAGAACAGGGCGCCAATCTGGCCTATTGGCGTCAGACGGACGAAGGGCGCTGGGAAAAGGCGGCCTGATCGCCGGGTTCGTGGGACTGGGTCTGCTGGCGGCCTGTTCGACGCCCGTCGCCGACCAGCCGGCGCCCCGCACGGTCGAACGCGCCCAGCTGAACCCGCCGGTCGGCAGCCGTATGCCGACCGGACAGACGACCGACATCTGCAAGGCCGGCGAAATGCAGTATCTGGTCGGCAAGTCCCGGACCGAGATTCCCGTGCCGGTGGATGTGGTGAACCGCCGCGTCACCTGCACCACCTGTCCTGTCAGCCAGGACTATTCGGCCTATCGGCTGAACATCTTCTACAACGCCGACACCGGCATCATCGAACAGGTCCGCTGCGGCTAGGCCGTGACGGACCCTGGAGACGACCATGAAGACCGCCTTCATCCTGAGTTCCCTGATGGCCGCCGGACTTGCGCTGTCGGCCTGCGCCCAAACGCCCGCAACGCCCCCAGCGCCGGGCGGCGAGACCGCCTTCAAGGCCTGCAGGGTCGAGGATTACCAGGCCTATGTCGGGCGCAATCGTTCGACGCTGCCCGCCACGCCGCAAGGGCAGAGCTTCAGGGTGCTGTGCACCACCTGCGCCGCGACCATGGACTATCGCGAGAACCGGGTGAACTTCGTCTATGACGAGGCGTCGGGCGTGATCCAGCAGGTGAAGTGCGGCTGAGGCGTCAGCGGCCGACCGTATCACCGGGCCACAGGGGGCCGCTGAACCGTCTGGCCAGATAGTCCATCAGGGCCGTGACCCGCGCCGGTCGCGGCCCGCCCCCCGGCGCGACCAGGTGCAGGGCGATGGGCGCCAGTCGCCATTCGCTCATCACGGTCTCCAGATGACCGTCGGCGACGTCCTTCCAGTAGATGAAGTCCGGCTGGGGAAACACGCCCAGTCCGGCGCACAGCGAGGCGGTCAGGGCGTCGGAGTTGTTGGCCCGCAACGGGCCGCGCGGCCGGACCGACACTTCCTCCCCCGCGTCATTGATGAACCGCCAGACATCGGGCGTGGACATGTAGGCGTAGCCGAGACAGGCGTGACGCTCCAGATCGTGCGGATGGGTCGGGCGCCCGCGCTGAGCCAGATAGTCCGGCGAGGCCACCAGCCGGCGCTCGACGGGTCGCAGCCGACGCGCCGTCAGGGAGGAATCCGGCAGGGCGGCGATGCGCAGGGCGCAATCGAATCCGCCGCCGACCAGGTCGATCACCTCGTCCGACAGATGCAGGTCGACAGAGACGTCGGGATGGGTGGCCAGAAACTCGGGCAGGGCGGGGGCGACATAGGCCATGCCGAAGGACATGGGGGCGGCCAGCCGCACGAGGCCGCGCGGCGTCACAGACATGTCCAGGGCCTCGGACACCGCTCCCTCGGCCTCGGCCAGCATCAGGCCCGCACGCGCCGCCAGGGTCCGACCCGCGTCGGTCAGGGAGAAGCGGCGCGAGGTCCGGTGCAGCAGGGTGGTCTTCAACGCCTGTTCCAGCCGGGCGACTGCCTTGGACACGGTCGCCTTGGACATTCCCATTGCGTCGGCCGCGCCGGAAAAGGACTGGGCCTCCGCCACCTTGGCGAAGATGGCCATGGCCTCGAGGTCGGGCAGGCGGGACATGGCGGCCTCTGCGTTGGAAACGATGAGTTTCAGGTGTTTCTATTTCTGTTCGGTCGTCGATCTCTATCTTGGCGTCAAGTCAATGACGCCGGGACGGCCCGGCCTGAGGATAGACCGATGATCGAGCGCAGACCGTTTGAATCGCTGGGCGGCGCCAACCATGGCTGGCTGAACGCCAAGCACCACTTCTCCTTCGCCAACTATTATGATCCCAAGCGGATGAGCTGGGGCAATCTGCGGGTCTGGAACGACGACGAGATCGCCGCCGGAACGGGCTTCCCGCCCCATCCGCACGCCGATATGGAGATCATCACCTATGTCCGCGACGGGGCCATCACCCACGAGGACAGCCTGGGCAACAAGGGCCGCACCGTGGCCGGGGACGTCCAGGTGATGAGCGCGGGCACCGGCATCCGTCACTCGGAATACAACGCCGAGCCCGATCTGACCCGGATCTTCCAGATCTGGATCGAGCCGACCAAGCGCGGCGAGGCGCCCAGCTGGGGCACCAAACCCTTCCCCAAGGGCGAGCGTTCGGGCCAGTTCGTGGTCCTGGCCTCGGGCTTTGAAGGTGATGCGGACGCCTTGTCGATCCGCACCGACGCCCGGATCGTGGCGGCGACCCTGAACGCCGGCGACAGCGCCGACTACGCCCTGGGATCGAACCGCCGCGCCTATCTGGTTCCGGCCAAGGGCGAGATCGAAGTCAATGGCGTTCGCCTGAACGCCCGCGACGGCGCTGCGATCGCCCAGGAGGATGTCGTGACCGTCAGGGCGATCTCGGACGCCGAGGTCGTGCTGGTGGATGCGGCCTGACGACGAACGGCGCCGGGCGGGACGAACCTGCCCGGCGCCGTCATTCGCCCGTTTCTGAGATCAGAGTCCGGCGGCCCAGTCTGTGGCGCGGACCAGGCTGTCGACGATGCCCGGCTCCGACGAGGCGTGGCCGGCGTCGGCGACGATGTCCAGCTTCGCCTCGGGCCAGGCCCGGTGCAGGGACCAGGCGCTGGCGATCGGGGTGACGACATCGAACCGGCCCTGGGCGATCCAGCAGGGGATGTGGCGCATCCGGTCCACATTCTTCACGATCCAGCCGTCCTCCGGGAAGAAGCCCGCGTTGGTGAAGAACCAGTTCTCGATCCGGGCGAAGGCGACCGCAAATTCGGGTTCGGCGAACTTGTCCGGCCTGGCGTTGGGGCCCTCGACGCTGACCGTCTCGCCTTCCCAGCTGGACCAGGCGACCGCGCAACGTTCGCGGTCGGCGACGTCGTCACCGATCAGCCGCTTGTAATAGGCGCCCATCAGGTCGCCGCGTTCGGCTTCGGGTATGGGGGCGACGAACCTTTCCCAGGCGTCCGGGAAGATCATCGAGGCGCCGTCCTGATAGAACCAGTGCAACTCCTTCCTGGTCAGCAGGAAGATGCCACGCAGAACCAGGGCCAGGACGCGCTCAGGATGAGTGATGGCGTAGGCCATGGACAGGGTCGAGCCCCAGGACCCGCCGAACACCACCCATTTGTCGACGCCGCACCGTTCCCGCAGCCGCTCAATGTCCTCGATCAGGGTCCAGGTGGTGTTGTTTTCCAGCGAGGCGTGGGGGCGGGATTGGCCGCAGCCGCGCTGATCGAACATGATGATCCGATACTGGGCCGGATCGAAATAGCGGCGCATGCCGGGATTGACGGCGCCGCCGGGTCCGCCGTGCAGCACCAGAACCGGCCGGCCCTGCGGATTGCCGCTTTCCTCGTAATAGATTTCGTGGACGCCGTCGGTGGTCATCCAGCCTGAGGCGAAGGGTTCGATCTCGGGGTAGAGTTCGCGACGCGGCTCGACGGGCGTGGGGAAGGCCATGCTTGCGAGGTCTTTCTATTGGGCCCGTATGCGGCCGTACTGAGGGTTAGGAACGAAATGCCGCAAAGGCCAGGCAAAGCCAACCGGCGATCATGAGCAGGCCGCCGATCGGAGCGACGGCGCCCATGACGGGCAGACTGAGCAGGGCGACGAAGGCCAGGGCGAGCGAGAACACAAGTCCGCCCGCCGCGCCCAGCCAGCCGGCGATCCGCGCCCATCGACCGCCGCCGGTCCACAGGGTGCAGGCCAGGGCGAAGACGGCGTGGGCCAGTTGATAATGGGCGCCGGTGGACAGCAGCGTCTTGACCTGCGGCCCGGCGCCATGGGCCGCAAAGGCGCCCAGGGCGACGGCAAGAGCCCCGTTCAGGGCGGCGAAGACGATCAGATTGCGACTCGGTGTCATGCAAGGAACCTAGCCTGACGAATCCGGGAAGTCTGCTATGCGCGGGCGATGGAATTGGGATCCAGATCGCGCGCGGCGCTGCAATATGTCCTGATGTTCGGCGGATTGGGCGTCAGCCTGCCCTACGCCGGCCTCTGGATGCGCGCCCAGGGACTGAGCGGGGCGGAGATCGGCGTCCTTCTGGCCGCCCCCATGCTGGGACGGCTGATCACGGGGCCTGCCCTGGCCGTCTGGGCCGACGGCTTTCGCTATCGCCGCACGCCTATAGCCCTTCTCGCCGCCCTGGCCGGCCTGGGATACGGAGCGGCGGGTCTGTCCGAAGGATTCGCGGCCTGGGCGGTCTGCTGGTTCATCGGCGCGACAGGCGCGGCGGCGATCATCCCGCTGACGGACGTTCTCACCCTGAGACTGGCCCGTCGTGAAGGATTCAGCTTCGCCGTGCCGCGCGGTTTCGGCTCCGCCGCCTTTGTCGCGACCAATATCGCCGTGGGGTTCGTCCTGCGGGCGACGGGGCCCGAGGCGGTCATCGTCGGCGTGATCCTGGCCTGTCTGGGCATAGCGGTCGTAGCCTGGCGGGTGCTGCCCGCCGAGCCGGTGCATGACGGCCCTCCGATCCCCGGCTGGGATCGGTTTCGGGGCATGGGGCGGCTGTTGAAAGATCCCGTTCTGGTGACGGCCCTGGTCGCCATAGGCGCGGTGCAGGCGGCCCACGCCTTCTACTATGGTTTCTCCGCGATTGTCTGGCGGGGGCAGGGGATTGAACCGCATCTGACGGGGCTGTTGTGGGCCTTCGCCGTGGCGGCCGAGATCGGCTTCATGTGGATTGTCGATCCCTGGCGTCGTCGTCGCGGAATTGGAGCCTGGCCGCTGCTGGCGCTCGCTGCGGCGGCGGCCGTGCTGCGCTGGGGGCTGATGGCGGCGGCGCCCCCGTTGTGGATCCTGTGGCCGCTCCAGGCGCTGCACGCCCTCAGTTTTGCGGCCAGCTATCTGGCCGGGATAGAACTGATCGAACGGCTGGCCCCACGCGACAGCCAGACGGCGGCCCAGACCCTGAGCTCGACCCTGTCGGCGGGGGTGTTGATCGGTCTGGCGACCCTGGCGAGCGGTCCGCTGTACGACGCCTATGGCGCGGGCGGATATCTGGCGATGGCCGGCCTGGCCGGATTGGGCCTGATCGCCGTCATGGCCTTGAAGCCGATGCTGGTTGCTCGGGCTAGGTTCGAGGCGACAGGGCCATATGGCCGGCCATGATCGAGGCGGCGGCCTCGACCGCCTTCTTCACCGCCGTCTCATCGGCGGACGCCGGAGACCGCAATAGGCCCACGGCGGGGGTGTGCGGTCCATCGTCGAGGTCGGCGAGGATGCGATAGAGCAGATAGGAGCCCGCATCGTCCTCAGCCTCTGACGAGGCCTCGGCGGGCAGGCCGGAGGCGTGAAGGGCGCGCAGGATGTCGGCGACGGGAGCGGTGGTGCGGGCCACGCCCGGACCGGTGACAGACAGACGGTCCTTTCGGTCCAAGGCCCTGTTTTCAGCCCGCATCTGGATGCGGAAGGCGGCGCCCTTGTGCGTGCGACCGACCAGGAGAACGGCGCGGCAGCGGCCGTCTTTCAGATCCGCGCCCAAGGTGTCGGCCAGGGCGTCCGGATCGCCCATGGACACCCGGATCGTGCGGGCCCCCGGGGGACTCCAGGCTTCGCCGGAGAGATCCTCGACCAGATCCCAGCCGGAATCGCCGTCATAGGTGCAGATCGCGATTCCGGGGCGTCGGTCAGGCCGGTTGGGGCCTTCGGTCTCGTTCGTCATTTCGACCTTAAACCCCGCCCACCGCGTGACGTTTTCGTGACCGAGGCAGGTGGCTCGAACTTGGGTCCGCCGTCAAGCCTCAACCGAGGTCTCCAACGGCCGCGTCTAACAGCATGAAGGCGCGACCCCCGTCAGAGGCGAGGCGGTTCTGCACGGCCTGAGCGTCGCCGCTGCGCGCGTAGGTGGATATGTCCTGAGAGAAGACGGTCACATAGCGCTCGGCGTCGGCGCGCAGTTCGGGGTCGCTGAGCACACGGCGCGAGACGCTGCGGACGGCGGCCGGCGCCACACGGCGCACGATGCGACGCGCGCCGTCGGCGTCGCCGTCGCCCAGCATACGCGCCGCCTCTTCCACGCGTGAACGGGGCAGGAGCGCATTGGGATCGACGCCCATGCGGCGGATCGCGGCCGCGACCCGGTCCGACAGGGCGGCGGTTTCCGCAGGGCTGGCCGTCGGCGTGTCCAGATCCAGAGGCGGATCGTCGCGGCCGCCGGACACCAGATCGTTCCAGTCGAGGCCGGCGTCCGGCGTGGGCGCAGCGCGCGGCGTTTCCGTCGGGGCCAGACGCAGACGATTGCGAAGCCCGAAGCCCCTGTCGGCCGCCCTGTCTTCCGGCGAGGGCTCGGTCGGCGTGGCGCTTCGCGGCTGCCGATGGCGTTCCGGCTCAGGCGGAAGCTCGCGAATACGGCCGGTCGGGGCGTCGCCCGAGACCACCCCCATCAGGCGCACGGCCTCGGTCAGCATGTCATAGTTGCGGCGGACCCGTTCCTGGAAGCCGACATCCAGGGCCTCCGTGTCTTCGGCGGCCTTGCGTGAGGCGGCGGCGAGGGACGCCAGGCCTTCCTCCACGCTGGCGCGGACGGCGTCGACGCGGGCGCGCGCCTGTTCCGGCAGACGCGCGGCGCGTTCGTCCACATCGGCGACGGCGGTGTCGATCTCGGACAGAGCGGAGTTAAGGCGGTCCACCAGGCTTTCCAGCCGTTTGACCATCCGCTCGCCGGCCTCGTCCACCAGGCCCGAGGTCTCGCCGACGATGCGACGGGCATCCTCGATACGGGCGTCGGCGGCCTGATCGGCCTTTTGGGCCGCCTCGAACAAGGCCTCGCCCAGCCGGTCGGCGCGCAGTCGCGCCTGTTCGGCGGCGTCGGCGGCGGCGGCGCGGGAATCTTCGGCCGTGGCGCGCATCTGTTCCAGCGCCCGGCGGGTTTCCTCCATCAGGGTGTCGCGGGCGTCGGCGGCCAGGGCCTCGAACCGATCCAGCGAAACCTTGGTTGCGGCGTCGAAACCGTCGGCCTCGCGTTGGGACATGTCCACCAGGGCGCGGAACTGGTCGCCGGCGGCTTCCAGGATTTCGCGCAGGCTCTCGATCGACGTCTGAGAGGTCCGGCCCATTTCATCGGCGGCTGTGCGTGTCGCCGACAGATTTTCGACGAACTGGGCCCGCTGGCTCTCGACCTGGGCGGAGAAGTCTTCCTGATCGGTGCGCAGGGCGTAGGCGGCCGTGACCAGGGCGGCGCGCTGCTGGCTCAGCCCCTGTTCGACCGACTGGATCTGTTCGGCCACGCCGGAGCCGGCGTTTTCCAGCCGTATGGTCTGGCGGGCCAGGTCGACGGCGGCGACGCGGGCGGCGTCCTGGGCCTCGCCGGCCGCGGCGGCCAGATCGGCGGCGCGAGCCGCCCGGGCGGCCCCCGCCCCGCGGCGCCGGGGCCGGGGCCGGTCGG
>NZ_JMQR01000048.1:0-22909 GCF_000698025.1 Brevundimonas sp. EAKA
ACCTCGTCCATCGCATTGTCGAGGACTTCGGCGAACAGGAGGTGCAGGGCGCGTTCGTCGGTGCCGCCGATATACATGCCGGGGCGTTTGCGAACGGGCTCGAGCCCTTCCAGAACCTCGATGGAGGAGGCGGAATAGGCGTTCTGGGCGCCTGCGGTCGGGGCCGGGGCGACAGGCGTCGGGACCGGTTTTGGCGCAGGGGCGGGCGCAGCCTGGGGCGGCGTCGCCGCAGCAGGTTTGGGCGCCTCGGGCTTGGGCGCCTCGGGCGTGTCGTCAAAAGCGAAGAGGTCGTCGGCCATTCACATAGTCTGAGGCGATTCGGAGCCGGTTCTGGTAGGCGCGTGTCGCCGGTCGAGCAAGCGGCGGTCGCACCGGAACCGGATCGAAGGTCACGGCGCGGGCCAGAATCGCCAGCATCAGCACCCAGGGCAGGTTGGCGTGGGTCAGCAGGACGCTCTCGGACAGGCTGAGGGCGAAGAAGACCGTCAGATAGCCGAGGCTCCAGAACCCCTCCCGCGCGCCCAGGCCGTTCAGACGGGCCAGGATCATGACGGCGGACACGGCCATCAGGGTTCCGACGGCGACTGCGCCGGGCCAGCCCAACTGGACCAGCAGGTCGATCCAGCCGTTGTGGGCCGAGGGGACGGGCCACTGGGTCTCCAGCCGGATCTCGCTGGCGGGAATGGAATCGACGCCCCAGAAGGCGCTGAAGCCGTAACCGGTCCAGGGGCGTTCGGCGACCTTGCGCATCAGAGCCTCCCAGATCAGGGTCCGGCCGGTCAGGGACGGGTCCTTGCCCAGGGCTTCGAGAATGGCGGCGGAATCGGTGTTCCAGAACCAGGTCCCGACGGCGGCGATCACCACGCCCAGCCAGACGGCCGCGACGGTCACGGCCGCGCCGCCCTGTTTCAGCGTCCACCAGCCGCCGACCATGCCGACGCCCAGCATCCAGCACAGCAGCGAGGTCTTGGACTGGGTGGCCACGACCAGAAGCGTGGTCAGGGCGAAGGTCAGCAGGGCGACCCAGGGCTTGCGCCCGTTTCCGGCCAGATGGTCGGCGGCCAGGCTGGCGGCGGCCGAGACCGCGCCGACCACCATGACCAGGCCCATCTGGTTCTTCTCGTACCAGAGGCCGCGCCACAGACCGGCGTTGTCGTACTGGTGAACCCCGATGCGGGGAAAGGCGAAGACCATGATCAGGCTGCCGACCGCCATGACCAGACAGGTGTGCATCAGGACGCGGGGCAGGGCCGCGTCCCGGAAGACCGCGCCCAGATAGACGGCGAAGGCGCTGTTGATCGCCAGGGCGATGACGCGCCGGTCGGTGACGCCGGGATCGATGGACCAGTACTGCGAGACATAGGCCAGGCCGACCAGGCCGCCGACCATCAGCCAGGCGGGCCAGGCGCGGATGATTTTTTCGAAGCGAAACACGATCAGGCCGGCGGTGACGGCGTAGACGGGCAGCCAGATCAGGCGAAGGATCGGGGTCTCGCCCTGGTCCGGGGCGATGACCGGGGCGATCAGGGCGCCGGTCAGCATGAAGACGACGAAGCCCGCCGCCCACTGTTCCCAGGCGGGCGGGGCGTCCGAATCATCGATCTGGACGGGCGAGGCGTGCACGGGGCGACTGTCGCCCCGGCCGCTTAAGGAAGGGTGAGCGCCGCGCGGAAGGCGGCGAAGCCGTGTTCGAGGTCGGCGATCAGGTCGGCGGGGTCTTCCAGCCCGATGTGAAGGCGGATCAGCTCGCCCTCCAGGATCGGCGGATGATCCCGATAGGCCATCTGGTGGGTTTCGTGAGTGATCAGGCTTTCGAACCCGCCCCAGGAATAGCCCATGCCGAACAGGGAAAGGGCGTCGAGGAAGGCGCAGGCTGCGGCCGTGTGTCCGCCCTTCAGCACCACGCCCATCAGGGAGGCGGCGCCGGTGAAGTCCCGCGTCCACAGGTCATGGCCGACCGCGCCGGGCAGGGGCGGATAGAGGACGCGGGCCACCTCGGGCCGGGCCTGCAGCCACTCGGCGACGATCAGGCCCGACCGCCCCTGTTCGCCATAGCGCAGCGGCAGGGTGCGCAGGCCGCGCAGGGCCAGCCAGGCGTCGTCGGGCGAGACGTGCCAGCCCAGATCCTCGATCGTGTCGGCGACGGCGCGCAGGCAGGCGGGGACGCTGGCGGCGATCCCGCCCATCAGGACGTCGGAATGGCCGGAGACATATTTGGTCAGGGCCTGGATGCTGACATCGACGCCGTAGGCCAGGGGCTTGAAGGCCAGGCCTGCGCCCCAGGTGTTGTCGATCACGGTCAGGACGCCGCGGTTGCGACAGGCGGACGCCACGGCGGCCACATCGATCATCTCGAAGGTCAGGGAGGCGGGCGATTCCATCAGGACCAGACGGGTGCGGTCGCCGAGGGCGGCGATCAGGCCCGCCGCATCCGTATCGGCGGGCAGGAAGCGGGTCGTGACCCCGCGCGCGGCCTGGTAGCGGGCCAGGAACCGGCGGGACGGGCCATAGATCGCGTCGCTCGTGATCACCTCGTCGCCCGGCCGGGTCAGGGCCAGCAGGGGCACGGTCACGGCGGCGAGGCCGGACGGGACGATGAAGGCGTCGGCCGCGCCTTCGAGATCGGCCAGGGCGGCGCGCAGCTGGCGCGCGGCCGAGCCGCCGTCCAGGCCGTAGGTCGGACCATCGGCGTCGTCCCGCATGGTCTCCGCCCGGTCGCTGAGCATGGTCGAGGCGCGTTCGATGGGTGGGTTGACCGGGCGGCGTCCCTGGCCCCGCCGGGTGGCGGACGAGATCAGACGGGTGCGGTCCGAATGCGGCGACATGGCCTCTCCGATGGGTTGCGGATCAGGGCCTAAAGGCCTCTAAAGTCAGCGGGGCGCAAGCGGCGGAGGATGCGAAACGCGATGCGGGTCTTGACGATCGGAGTTATGGCGGCGGCCCTGCTGACGGCGGCCTGCGGACGCGGGAATCCCGACCCGACGCCGGAAACCGCCTCGCAGACCCTGCCGACGCCCAGCGTGGCCACGGATCGCCCCGACAGCCCGACCCTGATCGCGGTCAAGCGACGCGGGCGGCTGAACTGCGGCGTGCATCAGGGGCTGGTCGGCTTCGCCTATACCGACAACCGCGGTCAGTGGCGCGGGTTCGACGCCGACTTCTGTCGCGCCATGGCGGCGGCCATCTTCGGCGACGGGAACGCGGTTCGGTTCGTGCCCCTGTCTGCGTCCGACCGGTTCGCGGCGCTGAAGGAAGGCCGAGTGGACGTGTTGTGGCGCAATTCGTCCTGGACCATGAGCCGGGACGCCGGCGAGGGCTTCGTCTTCGCGGGAATCAACTATTACGACGGCCAGGGCTTCCTGGTGCGGCGGTCTCTGAGCCTGGCCAGCGCCACGGAACTGAACGGCGCCCGGATCTGCGTCCAGGCGGGATCGACAGCCCAGGCCAACGCCGACGACTTCTTCCGCTCGCGCGGCATCGCCTATCGCCCGGTGGTTCTGCCCAGCGAGGAGGCGGCGCGGGACGCCTATGGCCGGGAAGACTGCGACGCCTTGAGCGCCGACATATCGGCCCTGGCCGCCGCCCGCACGGTTCTGGCGGATTCTCAGGCGCACACGATATTGTCAGACGTGGTGTCTAAGGAGCCGCTGGGGCCCGTCGTCAGGGCCGGGGACGAGCGCTGGGCCGACGTGGTGCGATGGACCCTGAACGCCGTCGTCCTGGCCGAGGAATTCGGGGTCACGCAGGAGAACGCCGAAGCCCTGTCGAAGACGTCGAACGACCCGCGCATCAAGCGTTTGCTGGGGTCTGAGGGCGAATACGGCGCCCTGCTGGGCCTGTCCGACGACTGGGCGAAGGACGCCATACTGTCGGTCGGAAATTACGGCCAGATCTTCGACCGGAACCTGGGTTCGCAATCGCCGCTCGACCTGGCGCGCGGATTGAACGCACAGTGGAACGCGCGGCCGGCCGGCTTGATCTATGGATTGCCGATCCGTTAAGCGCCGCAGCTTGAGTCTTTTCCTGGGGGATGGATGACCGAGACGAAACCTGGGGGCATAGCCCTCCACTGGCTGATGCTGATCGGCTTCACCGTCGGCCTGGGCGGGGGGCTGTGGGTCAATCTGGCGCTGGGCGCCGATACGGCCTGGGTGGTCTGGGTCACCGACAACATCACAGGACCGGCGGGGCAGATCTTCCTGCGCCTGCTGTTCATGATGGTCATCCCGCTGCTGTTCTCGGCCCTGGTGATCGGGGTGGCCGAGATGGGCGACCTGAATTCGCTGGGACGGGCGGGGATCAAGACCCTGCTGCTGACCATACTGGTTTCGGGCATCGCGGTGGTGATCGGCCTGGTCATGGTCAATCTGTTGCAGCCCGGCCGGGGCGTCGATCCCGCCATGGCGCAGCAGTTGCTGGAACAGGGACGCGACGGCGCCGCCGGCATTGTCCAGAACGCGCCGGAGACCATTCAACTGGGCGACTTCTTCCTGGGACTGGTGCCGTCCAACGCGGTCACGGCGGCGGCGGAGAACCAGATCCTGCCCCTGATGGTCTTCGCCCTGTTCTTCGGCATCGGCCTGGTCATGGCCAAGAGCCCTGCAACCGACCGCCTGCAAGAGGTGATCGAGGGGCTGCTGGAAGTGACGATGAAGCTGATCAACCTCTTCATCAAACTGGCGCCCTTCGCCATCGCCTGCCTGATGTTCAACCTGGCGGCCCTGTTCGGCTGGGACCTGCTGGTGCGTCTGGCCGCCTTCGTGGGCGTCGCCGTCGGGGCCATGGCGATCCACATGTTCGTGGTCTATCCGCTGGTCATCTGGCTGCTGGGCGGGCGTTCGCCGATCGCCTTCTTCAGGGCGGTGCGCGAGCCGATGGTGGTGGCCTTCTCCACCGCCTCGTCCAACGCCTCGCTGCCGGTGTCGCTGAAGGCGGCCGAGCAGGAGCTGAAACTGCCCAGGAAGATCGCCCGTTTCGTCCTGACGGTCGGGGCCACCGCCAACCAGAACGGCACGGCCCTGTTCGAGGGGGTGACGGTGCTGTTCCTGGCCCAGTTCTTCAACGTCGAACTGAGCCTGACCCAGCAGGTCATCGTCATGCTGGTCTGTATCCTGGGCGGGATCGGCACGGCCGGGGTGCCGGCGGGTTCGCTGCCGGTGGTGGCCATGATCCTGGTCATGGTGAAGGTGCCGCCGGAAGGGATCGGCCTGATCCTGGGGGTCGACCGCTTCCTGGACATGTGCCGGACCACGCTGAACGTCACCGGCGATCTGGTTCTGGCCACGGTGGTCTCGCGCGGCGAGAAGGACGATCCGGTTGAGCCGGTCGATCCGACGGCGTCCGAAGATCTTCCGGGAGCCGCCCGACGCGGCCTGAAGCACGGAACGGCGGGCTGAGTCAGTCGAGGACGACGGGGGTGTCGGTCCGAGACCCCCATTCGGCCCATGAGCCGTCGTAGAGACTCGACGGCGCGTCGAGCGTGGCCAGGGCCAGGGTGAGGATCGCGGCGGTGACGCCCGAGCCGCAGCTGGTGATGATCGGCCGGTCGAAGGTCACCCCGGCGTCGTTGAACCGGGCGCGCAGGGCCTCGGGCTCCAGAAGTCGTCCGTCCTCGCCGATCACGGAGAGGACGGGCAGGTTCAGCGCGCCCGGCATATGGCCGGAGCGGAGGCCGGCGCGGGGTTCCGCCGCCTGACCGGCGAACCGGGCCGCCGGCCGCGCATCCAGAATCTGCGCCTCGCCGGTCAGGGCCGCCAAGACGGTGGGCAGGTCGGCGACCGCATCGCTGCGCCGCGACGCAGCGAACGACGCCGGCGTGGGCGTCTGCGCCGGACCCGAGACCAGAGGCCGCCCTTCGGCCCGCCAGAGCGGCAGGCCGCCGTCCAGCACCCGCACGTTCGTCGCCCCCATCAGCCGGAAGGTCCACCAGACGCGCGGGGCGGAGCGCAGGCCGACCGTGTCATAGATGACGATGGTGTCGGTCGCGGCGATGCCGAGGGCTCCGACCGCCTCGGCGAAGGCGGCGGCGGTCGGCAGCATGTGCGGAAGGTCCGAGCCGTGGTCCGAGACCGCCTCGAGGTCGAAGAAAACGGCGCCCGGCAGTCGGGCCTGGTCGAAGTCCGCCTGGGCGTCGCGGCCGTCCAGATGCCAGGACCCATCGACGATCCGCAGCGTCGGATCCTCCATCAGGGTCGCGAGGTCGGCTGTCGAGATCAGGGGCGAGGACTGGGTCATGCCCCCAGCCTAATGTCAGGCGCGGTCCAGCACCAGTTGCACCACATCGGTCCGGCGTGACCGGAAGCCCGCCTCGCAATAGGCCAGATAGAAGCGCCACAGCCGGCGGAACCGCTCGTCGAAGCCGGCGATGCGGCGGATGTCGCCCCAGGCGGCCTGGAATCGGTCGTCCCAGAGCTTCAGCGTCTCGGCATAGTCCAGGCCGAACCGTTCGATCGGGCCCCAGTTCAGGCCGGCGGCGGCTACGACCGGCTTCAGCCGCTCCTCCGACGGCAGCATGCCGCCGGGGAAGACGTATTTCTGGATGAAGTCGGTGCGGGCGTTATATTCCTCGAACAGGGGCTCCTGGATGGTGATGATCTGGAGACCCGCCCGGCCGCCGGGGTCCAGGACGTCGTGGATCTTCTCGAAATAGGTCGGCCAGTATTCCATGCCCACGGCCTCGAACATCTCGATCGAGGCGACGCGGTCGAACCGGCCCTGGACGTCGCGATAGTCGATCAGGTCGATCGTCGCGCGGTCCGACAGACCGGCGTTGAACAGACGCTGACGGGCGAAGTCGTGCTGTTCCCTGGAAATGGTCACGCCCGTGACCTGGGCGCCGATCTCGCGGGCGGCGAACTCGGCGAAACCGCCCCAGCCGCAGCCGATCTCGAGCACCGACATGCCCGGCTTCAGGTCCATCATCCGGGCCAGGGCGGCGTATTTGGCCTTCTGCGCCGCGTCCAGCGGGGCGTCCGCCCGCTCGAATCGGGCCGACGAATAGGTCATCGAGGGGTCGAGCCAGGTCTGGTAGAAGGCGTTGCCCAGGTCGTAATGGGCGTGGATGTTCTTCTTCGATCCGCTCTTGCTGTTGCGGTTGCGCCGATGGGCCAGCCAGTTGACCGCCATCATCAGCCAATTGCCGTCGAACAGGCGGCGGATGTGGTCGTAGTTCTCGACCAGGGTCTCCAGCAGGGCGGCCAGATGGGGGCTGTCCCATTCGCCGGCCATATAGGCTTCCGCGAAGCCGATGTCGCCGGCGGCCAGGACGCGGCGGGCGAAGCCGTAGTCCTTGACGTCGAGCACGGCGCTGGGGCCGGGGCGGGCGCCGTCCAGCACATGGGTCTCGCCATTGGGCAGGTGGACGGTCAGGCGGCCGAAGGTCCAGTTCGACGCCAGCAGACGCAGCAGCATGGCGAACATGCGCGGGGTGCGGGCGGCGGCGGCCTCGATATCGACGGTGGCGACACTCATGCGGGACCCTCTTTGGACGTCGTCAGTCATGGCCGGCCTGTTCGTCTCGTCCAGTGACGGTCTTCAGGGCGTCGAGGGCGCGGGCGCGGGCCTGGGCATGATCCAAGATGGGGTGGGGATAGTGTTTGCCAAGTCGCACGCCGGCGTCGCGCAGCACTTCGGGCGGCGCGGTCCAGGGCGACGGGAGCCAGCGATCGGGCAGGCGGCGCAGTTCGGGGACCCAGCGGCGGACATAGCCGCCCGTCGCGTCGAACTTCTCGCCCTGGGTGATGGGGTTGAAGATGCGGAAATAGGGGGCGGCGTCGGCGCCCGAACCGGCGACCCACTGCCAGTTCTGCACATTGCTGGCCAGGTCGGCGTCGACCAGAGTGTCCCAGAACCAGGCCTCGCCCTCGCGCCAGTCGATCAGCAGATGTTTGACCAGGAAGGAGGCGACGACCATCCGCACCCGGTTGTGCATCCAGCCGGTCGTCCACAGTTGACGCATGCCGGCGTCCACCAGCGGATAGCCGGTGCGGCCGCGCTTCCAGGCCTCCAGACCCTCGGGATCGCCGCGCCAGGGCATGGATTCGTATTCCGGGCGGAAGGCCCGGTCGGTGATGGTGGGGAAATGGTGGAGCAGATGGGCCGAGAAGTCGCGCCAGCCCAGTTCCGCGACGAACTTGTCCGCCTCGCCCGCCGGGACCGCGCCCGCGTCCGCCGCGCCTCGCGCCCGCTGGGCCGCACGCCAGGGACTGATCTCGCCCCAGTGCAGGTGGGGGGAGAGGCGGCTGGTGGTCGGAAGGGCGGGATGGTCGCGGCCCTTGGCGTAGGTCTTGAGGCCCCGTGCGAGGAAATCGGACAGGGCGGCGTCGGCGCCGGCCTCGCCTGGCGTCCAGTCGAAACCCTTGGACCAGTCGGAGCGGGTCGGATGCAGGCGCCAGTCGTCGATCGATTCTGTCTGGACCGCGTCGGGCGTGGCGATGCGGCGCGGGGCGGTCGTGGGCGGCGGCGGCTCGGCTGTCGCCAGCAGGGCCTTCATGAAGGGGGTGAAGACCTTGTAGGGCGCGTCCGATCCGTTCAGCACGGCGCCCGGTCGGGCCAGCAGGGATCCGTTGAAGCCCCGGCAGTCGACGCCGGCCGACTTCAGCTCATGGGCGATCTCGGCGTCGCGGGCGAAGGCGGCGGGTTCGAACAGCCGATTCATAAACAGGGCGTCGGCCCCGGTGTCCTCGATCAGGCTCTGAAGTTGGGTCAGCGAATCGCCGCGCCGCAGGATCAGCCGCGAACCGCGTTCCCTAAGCGAATCGTCCAGGGCGCGCAGGGACTTGTCCAGCCACCACAGCGAGGCCGCGCCCGCCGGACGGTCCGGGTCGCGGTCCAGGATGAAGACCGGCAGGATCGGACGGCCGGTGGCGACGGCGTGATACAGGGCGGGATTGTCGTTCAGGCGCAGGTCGCGGCGAAACCAGAGGACGACAGGCTTGGTGGCCACGCAGGCGAACTCCATGATAACTTGCGCTCACACAAAACGAGCGCCACCTGATGGCCTCATAGCTGCGGCAAACGCCGCCCCCATAACGCCCGAACTTCGAAAGAGCCGCCTCGTGAGCCGACCCAACGCCGTCATTACGTTGTCCGAAGGTCTTCGGACGCCTGTCGTCATCGGCGGCGGCGCACGAATCGCCTTCATCGCCGGTCCCTGCCAGATGGAGAGCCGTCAGCACGCGCTGGAAACGGCCCATGCGCTGAAGGAAATCGGCGAGCGGCTGAACGTCGGCATCATCTACAAGACCAGTTTCGACAAGGCGAACCGCACCAGCGCCAGCGCCGCCCGCGGCATCGGCCTGAAGGACGCCATGCCGATCTTCGCCGAGATCCGCGAAACCGTCGGCCTGCCGACCCTGACCGACGTCCACTCCGAGGCCCAGTGCGGCCCGGTGGGCGAGGTGGTCGACGTGCTGCAGATCCCGGCCTTCCTGAGCCGCCAGACCGACCTGTTGCTGGCCGCCGCCGCGACCGGCAAGGCGATCAATATCAAGAAGGGTCAGTTCCTGGCCCCCTGGGACATGAAGAACGTCATCGCCAAGGTGGTCGGGGCCGGCAATCCGAACGTCATGGCCTGCGAGCGTGGCGCCAGCTTCGGCTACAACACCCTGGTCAGTGATATGCGCGCCCTGCCGGTGCTGCGCGAGATCGGCTGCCCGGTCGTGTTCGACGCGACCCACAGCGTGCAGCAGCCGGGCGGGCAGGGCACGTCATCGGGCGGTCAGCGCGAGTTCGTGCCGGTTCTGGCCCGCGCCGCCGTCTCGGTCGGCGTGGATGCGGTCTTCATGGAGACCCACCCGGACCCCGACAACGCCCCGTCGGACGGCCCGAACATGGTGCCTCTGGACCAGTTCGAGGCCCTGGCCGCGCAGCTGATCGCCTTCGACGACCTGGCCATCAAGATCGGGGCCAAGGCGCCGGTGGCGCAGGCGGCCTGAATCCTCTAGGTCGGGCGCATGTCTGACACCCTCGATCTGGGCGCCCTGCAGAAGCTGCTGGAGCGCGTGCGCGGCCTGAAGACGGCCTGCGTCGGCGACCTGATGCTGGACCGCTACGTCTATGGCGAGGTCAACCGTATCTCGCCCGAGGCGCCGATCCCGGTGCTGCGCACCCGCCGCACGACCGCCATGCCCGGCGGCGTGGGCAATGTGGCGCGCAATGTCGCGGCCCTGGGCGGGGTGGCGCATCTGGGCGCCGTGACGGGCGAGGATGCGGCCGGAGCGGAATTGCGCGACCTGATCGCCGCAGAGGACCGGGTCGTCGACTTCATCGCCGGGCCGGCCGGCGCCGCAACCATCGTCAAGACGCGGTTCGTGGCCGCGGGGCAGCAGCTGCTTCGCCTGGACGAGGAGGCGGCTGCTGCACCTCTAGATGAAAGTGACGCGTTTTCCGACGTCTCCGCCATTCTTCTATCTGACTACGCCAAAGGCGTGGTCGGCGACGCCCTGATCGCCTCGGCCCTGAAAGCCGCGCGCGAGACCGGCGCGCCGGTCATTGTCGATCCCAAGGGGCGGGATTTCGCCCGCTATGGTGCGGTGGACGTCATCAAGCCGAACGCGTCGGAACTGGCCGGGGCCACGGGCCTGCCGGTCGAGACCGACGCCGAGGTCGAGGCGGCGCTGGCGGCCCTGCTGGCGGCGACGACGGCGAAGGCCATCATCGTCACCCGCGCCGGCAAGGGCATGAGCCTGGCGCGGCGCGACGGGCCGGTGCGGCATTTTCCCGGCCGGGCCCGCGAAGTGTTCGACGTGTCCGGGGCCGGGGACACGGTGCTGGCTTCGCTGGGCCTGGCCCTGGGCGCCGGGGCCTCGCTGGAGACGGCGGTGCAGTTCGCCATCCTGGCTTCGGGCGTGGTGGTCGGAAAGGCCGGGACGGCCGTGGTCACGCCCGCCGAGCTGATCGAGGCGGAGCTGAGCCAGCACGCCGTCGCGGCCCAGGCCAAGGTGACGCCGCTGGACGAACTGGCGACCGAGGTCGAGGCCTGGCGGCGGCAGGGTCTGAAGGTCGGCTTCACCAACGGCTGTTTCGACATCCTGCACCGGGGCCATGTCGCCTATCTGGCCCAGGCGCGGTCGTGGTGCGACCGGCTGGTGGTGGCGCTGAACACCGACGCCTCGGTCAGGCGGCTGAAGGGCGAGGGGCGGCCGGTCAATGACCTGGACAGCCGCGCCGTCGTGATCGGCGGCCTGAGCAGCGTGGATCGGGTGACCAGTTTCGACGATCCCACCCCCATCGCCCTGATCGAGCGGCTGCGGCCCGACGTGCTGATCAAGGGCTCGGACTATACCCGCGAGGGCGTGGTGGGCGGCGACCTGGTGGAGAGCTGGGGCGGCGTGGTCCGTCTGGCGGAATTCAAGGATGGGTATTCGACGACCCGGACGATCGAAAAGATGACGGGAAGCACGCAATGACGCCCAGAATGATTGTTGTGACGGGCGGGGCCGGCTTCATCGGCTCCAATATCGTGGCGCGGCTGACGGCCGAGACGGCCTATGACGTGGTGGTCTGCGACCGGCTGGAGACCGCCGACCTGGCCAAGTGGAAGAACCTGGCCAAACATTCCATCGCCGACTTCTGGGCGCCGGAAGAACTGTTCGAACAGCTGGAGCGTCATGCGGAGCGGATCGAGGCGGTGGTGCACATGGGCGCCATTTCGTCCACGACCGAGCCGGATGCGGACCTGATCCTGCGCACCAACTTCACCCTGTCGCGCGACCTGTGGGACTGGTGCGCGATCCGGGACGCCCGGATGATCTACGCCTCGTCGGCGGCGACCTACGGCGACGGCGAGACGGGGTTCAAGGACGACGATGATGCGGAGTCGCTATCGAAGCTGAGGCCGCTAAACGCCTATGGCTATTCGAAAATGCTGTTCGACCAGTATGCGGTGCGCCAGTCGGATCGCGGCCAGGCGCCGCCCCAGTGGGCGGGGCTGAAGTTCTTCAACGTCTATGGGCCGAACGAGGGGCACAAGGGCGGGATGAAGTCGGTCGTGGCCCAGATCTGGCCCAAGGTCGCGGCGGGCGAGACCGTCAGCCTGTTCCGGTCGCACAATCCCAACTATGCCGACGGCGGCCAGTTGCGCGACTTCGTCTATGTGGACGATGTGGTCGATATCATCGAATTCCTTCTGCAGTCGCCGGAGGTCTCGGGGATCTTCAACGCCGGGTCCGGCCAGGCGCGGTCGTTCGACGATCTGGCCAAGGCCACCTTCGCCGCGGCCGGCAAGGCGCCGTCGATCGAGTATGTCGACATGCCCGAGGCGATCCGCGACCGGTACCAGTATTTCACCCAGGCCCGGATGGACCGGATCCGCGCCGCCGGGTTCGAGGGCCAGTCCACGCCTTTGGAAGAGGGCGTGCGTCGCTACGTCCAGAACTTCCTGGCCCAGCCAGATCAGTACAGATGAGAGGCCTGACGACCCGGCAGTGGATGGGCTACATCGGGTTCGTCCTGGTGTTCCTGCTGACCGCCGCCGTCGCGGTGTGGCGCGGGGACATTCTGCGCGCCGGTCTGGATCCCCAGGTGCCGTTCCAGACCTACAAGCCCCCGCCGGCGCCCGATTACGCCGATCCGCGCGCCTGGGCTCTGCTGGACGCGCGGGCGCCGGGGGCGGGCGGGGCCAACGTCTTCTTCGTTCATTCGACCACCTTCAACGGCGGGCGCGACTGGAACGGGGCCATCGGCGACCCCAAGGCCGACGCCTATCTGTACCGGGTGGTCCTGCCCAACTACGCTGGTCCCTTCGCACGGGCGGGCGCGGTCAGCGCGCCGCGCTATCGGCAGGCCAGCCTTTATACACGCCTGACCCTGCGTGACGATGCGCGCGAGGCCCGGGCCTTCGCCTATGGGGACGTCCTGGCGGCCTTCGACGCCTGGCTGGCGCGTCATCCCAAGGGCCCCATCGTCCTGGCGGGGGTGGAGCAGGGCGCCGATCTGCTGGACCGGCTGATCCGCGAACGGATCGCGCCGGATGCGGCGGTCCGGGACCGTGTGGTGGCGGCCTATCTGATGGACACGATCATCGCCGCCGAGAATCTGCCGGACTCCATTCCGGCCTGCGCCGATCGGCGCCAGATCCATTGCGTGATCGCCTGGTCGCAGGTCGGCGACCGCGACGACTCGGCCGCCCGTCGGCGACTGCGGCGGGCGACCGTCTGGGATGCGCGGGGGCATCTGGTCGATCTGGCGGGGCGGCCGGCGGTCTGTGTGAACCCGGTGACGGGGGGCACGGGCGAAGAGCCCGTTCCCGCGCGCCTGCACCGGGGCGCCACCAATGCGACGGGGCTGGAATGGGCGGCGCGTCCGGCGCTGATGGCGCGCGAGGTCGCGACCCAGTGCCGCGAAGGTCTGCTGCGCCACACCTGGCCCGATCTTGAATCCTTCCGGGAGACCGGCAACTGGGCCGACCGGAGAAAAGCGCGGCCTTACAACCTGTTCTACGGCGATCTGGAAGCAGATGTGGCGGAACGGCTTGCAACCTACGCTCGGCAGACCGGTTGAAAATCGGACGAAGGTCGTCCGGTTTCGGTGGCGCGGCTCGCGTCCCGCGCGTAACCTCCTCGCATACGGAGGATACACATGGACGTTCTCACCATCTTCGCCGGCGTTCTGCTGCTGCTCGCGATCGCGCTCCTGTTCAGCGTCATCAAGATCGTGCCGCAAGGTCGTGAATTCACGGTCGAACGGTTCGGCAAATACACCAAGACCCTGAGCCCCGGCATCGGCTTCCTGACCCCGTTCGTGGAACGGGTCGGCAAGCGGATGAACATGATGGAGCAGGTTCTTGATGTGCCGACCCAGGAGGTCATCACCAAGGACAACGCCATGGTCCGGGTGGACGGCATCGTCTTCATCCAGGTGATGGACGCCGCCCGCGCCGCCTATCGGGTCGATGATCTGCCCTACGCCATTTCGCAACTGTGCATGACCAATCTGCGGACCGTGGTCGGCTCCATGGAGCTGGACGAGGTGCTGAGCCAGCGCGACAGCATCAACACCCGCCTGCTGCACGTCATCGACGCGGCGACCGAGCCCTGGGGCGTCAAGGTCAACCGGATCGAGATCAAGGACCTGACCCCGCCGACCGACGTCACCAACGCCATGGCCCGCCAGATGAAGGCCGAGCGCGAACGCCGCGCCGTGGTCACCGAGGCGGACGGCGAGAAACAGGCCGCCATCACCCGCGCCGAGGGCGCCAAACAGGCGGCCATCCTGGAATCCGAAGGCCGCAAGGAGGCCGCCTTCCGCGACGCCGAGGCGCGCGAACGCGAAGCCGAGGCCGAGGCCCGCGCCACCACCATGGTGTCGGAAGCCATCGCCCGGGGCGACGTCAACGCCATCAACTATTTCGTGGCGCAGAAATATGTCGAGGCCTTCGCCGAACTGGCCCGCAGCCCGCAACAGCGGACCGTCATCGTGCCCGCCGAAATGGGGGCCCTGGTCGGCACCATCGCCGGTATCGGCGAGATGGTGAACCTGGCCAAGGGGCAGCAGCAACAGGCGACCCCGGTCAAGCCCGCCGCCCCGCCGCGTCGTCCCTCCGTTCCGCCCACCGCCTGATCCGGGAGCCCAGGTCATGACCGTCGTCGCCGATCTGTACGCCGCCCAGCCGTTCTGGATCTGGCTGGCCGTCGGGGTGTTGTTGCTGGCCGTCGAGTCGATGTTCTCGACCGAATGGCTGTTGTGGCCGGCGGTTTCGGCCGGGCTGGTGGCGGTCATGACGGCGGTCGGGGTGCGGTTGGGCCTGCCCGGCTAAGTGGCGGTCTTCGCCGTGCTGACGGTCATCGCCACCCTGTTGTCGCGACGCCTGATCCAGAAGGCCAATCCGGACGGGGTCGACATCAACGACCGGAACAGTCGTCTGATCGACCAGCGCGCCCGGGTGGTGGAGGCCTTCGTCGGCGGTCGAGGCCGGGTGTTCGTCTCTGGCGCCGAATGGTCGGCCGTCATCGACGGGGCCGCGCCCGAAACGGGGCAGCCCGAGGTCGGGCAGGATGTCGTGGTGCACGGGGTCAGCGGCTCGCTGCTGACGGTGCGCGCCGCGACCTGAGCCGTCCCGCGCAACCTTTGCCGTGGGACGACGTTCGACGCTGATGTCAGACAGCCGTATCGCCTCCGTCGTCCCGGCCCAGGATGGACTGCCGGTTCCGAGGCGCTACTGGGCCATCGTCTCCATCGGCCTGGGCATCACCCTCGCCGTCCTGGACGGCGCCATCGCCAATGTCGCCCTGCCGTCCATCGCCCGGGATCTCCAGGCGTCGGAGGCCGCGTCCATCTGGATCGTCAACGCCTATCAGATCGCCATCGTGGTCGCGCTTCTGCCGCTGGCGTCGCTGGGCGAGATCGTCGGCTATCGTCGGGTGTCGCAGGTGGGGCTGGCGGTTTTCACCCTGGCCTCCCTGGCCTGCGCCCTGTCCGATTCGATCCTGACCCTGAGCCTGGCCCGGGTGCTGCAGGGGTTCGGGGCGGCGGGGATCATGAGCGTCAACGGCGCCCTGGTGCGCTTCACCTATCCGCAGCGGATGCTGGGCCGGGCGGTCGGGATCAACGCGGTGATCGTCTCCATGGCCGCCGCCGCCGGCCCGACCATCGCCAGCGCCGTGCTGAGCCTCGGCGAATGGCGCTGGCTGTTCGCCCTGAACATTCCGCTGGGGGTTCTGGCGGTGTCGATGGCGGGCTTCACCCTGCCGCACAACCCGTTGCAGAAGCGCAGGCTGAACCTGACCGGGGCGGCGCTGAGCGCGGCGGCCTTCGGCCTCGTCATCACGGGGATGCAGGCCCTGGCCCACGGCGAGGCTTCGATCCTGGGCTTCGGCCTGACGGGGCTCGGGCTGGCGGCCGGGGTGCTGCTGGTGCGGCATGAGAGGCCCAGCAAGACGCCGCTGATCCCGCTGGACCTGCTGGCGCGGCCGATGTTCGCCCTGTCGGTCGCCACCTCCATCATCTCCTTCACCGCCCAGATGATGGCCTTCATCTCCTTGCCGTTCTTCCTGCAGGGCTCGCTGGGGCTGAGCGCGGTGGAGACCGGGCTGTTGATGACGCCCTGGCCGCTGGCGACCATGTTCGCCGCACCGCTGGCCGGGTGGCTGTCGGACCGGTACTCGGCCGGGATACTGGGCGCCGTCGGCTTGAGCCTGTTCGCCTGCGGTCTGATGGCGCTGAGCTTCCTCGACGGGGATTCGTCGCGGTTCGACATCATCTGGCGCATGGCCCTGTGCGGGGCCGGGTTCGGCTTCTTCCAGTCGCCCAACAACCGCGCCCTGCTGTCGGAGGCTCCGCGTGAGCGGGCCGGGGCGGCGGGCGGCGCCCTGGGCACGGCGCGGGTGCTGGGCCAGTCGATGGGGGCGGTCGTGGTGGCCTTCCTGCTGTCGGCGGCCCCGGTCTCGGGCGTGCGTCACGGCTTCGAGCTGGCCGCCGTCGCAGCCCTGTTCGGCGCGGTGATGAGCGGAGCGCGCATCCGACGCCGCATCGTCGAGCCAGAGAAGGAAGTCGAGGCGGTCTAGACGCGCCTGAGGTCGGCGACCCCGCGATTCGCCAGCTGGTCGGCGCGTTCGTTCAGTTCGTGCCCGGCGTGGCCCTTGACCCAGCGCCATCTGACGTCGTGCTTCAGCCGGGCGGCGTCCAGACGCTGCCACAGGTCGGCGTTCTTGACCGGCTTCTTGTCGGCGGTCAGCCAGCCGCGCGCCTTCCAGCCGCGCATCCATTCGGTGATGCCCTGCATGACGTATTTGCTGTCGGTGTGAAGCTCGACCCTGCACGGCCGTTTCAGCGCCTCCAGCGCCATGATGGCGGCCATCAGCTCCATGCGGTTGTTGGTCGTGTTGGGCTCGCCGCCCCACAATTCCTTTTCGTGGCCGCCCCCGGTCTGGAGCAGGGCGCCCCAGCCGCCGGGGCCGGGATTGCCCTTGCAGGCGCCGTCGGTGTGGATGATGACGTGATCGGTGGGACTCATGGTCGCGAAGACCTACAGCCTCCCTTGGCGCGGGGCCATCACTGCGCCTATATGCGCTGAAGATAAGTGACGGGATCGATGATCGGTCCGCGTGAGGAGAACGAGCCATGGGCTCCATGAGCATCTGGCACTGGGCCATCGTCATTGTCGTCGTCGCCGTCCTGTTCGGTGGACGCGGCAAGCTGTCCGGCATCATGGGCGACGCCGCCAAGGGCATCCGCGCCTTCAAGGACGGCCTGAAGGACGACGACAAGAAGGATGGTCCGCACGACGGCGTCAGCTCGCTGCCCCGCACTGAGGCGGAAAAGGAAGAGCTGAAGCGCTAGTCGTCGTCTGTAAGGGCTGACGCATGGGCGGGCTCGGCCCCGGTATCGGGGGCTTCGAATTAGTGGTGATCGGCCTGGTGGCCCTGCTTGTGGTGGGGCCAAAGGATTTGCCTGTTCTGATGCGTCGCGTCGGCCAGATGGTCGCCAAGGCGCGCGCCATGGCCAACGAATTCCGCTCAAGTTTCGACGAGATGGCGCGTCAGTCCGAACTGGACGACCTGCGCAAGGAGGTCGAGGCGCTGCGGAGCGGGCAGGGGGCCATGTATCCCCTGGGCGCAGACGCCGATGCGGCCTTCAAGGACATCAACGCCGGCCTGACCGGGCCGGGCGCGCCGGCCGCCCTGCCGGCGCCGACCGCCGAGGCGCCGATCATGACGCCCGCAGCCGACGAATGGCCCGATGCCCCGCCGCTCGTTGAGCCGACGCCGACGATTGAGTCCAAGACGAAGCGCGCGACGGCGAAGACCGCCGCCAAGTCCGCCGTATCGGCAACGGCCGAGACTAAGCCCAAGCCGCGACCGAAGGCGAAGCCGAAGGCCGCGTCCACGGCCACGATCCCCGCGACCAAGACGCCCGCCAAGCCCCGGACCCCGCGCAAGAAGGCCGTCGAGCTTTGACTTTTTCCGATCGTGACGAGGCCGAGATCGAGGCGTCGCGCGCGCCGCTGATGGACCACCTGATCGAGCTCCGCAGCCGGTTGCTGATCTGCGTGATCGCCTTCGGCCTGGGCTTCATCCTGTGTTTCGCCTTCGCCAACCAGATCCAGATCGCCCTGATCAAACCCTATCAGGCGGCGGCGGCCATTCATGCGGCGGCCCTGGCGTCCGGCGGACACGCCAACCCGCTGGAGCTGATCGCGACCATGACCGGTCTGCGCCCCTATCCGCCCGGCAGCGCCGCCGTGGTGCAACTGATCGCCACCGCGCCGCTGGAGCAGCTGTTCACCAAGATGAAGATCGCGGCCTTCGGCGCGGCGGTCCTGACCTTCCCGGTCATCGCCTGGCAGATGTACCGGTTCGTCGCGCCGGGCCTGTACCGAAACGAGCGGGGCGCCTTCCTGCCGTTCCTGATCGCGGCGCCGGTGATGTTCTGCCTGGGCGGGGCGTTGGTCTATTATGTCATGCTGCCCTTCGTCATGCTGTTCTCGCTGGGTCAGCAGGTGGTCAGCGACGGGATTTCCGTGGCCCAGACAACGAAAATCTCGGACTATCTGAGCCTGGTGACCTCGCTGCTGCTCGCTTTTGGCCTGTGCTTCCAGCTGCCGGTCGTGACGACCCTGCTGGGTCTCGCCGGCATGATCAGTTCCAAGGCCATGGCGGCCGGGCGGCGCTATGCGATCGTCGCCGTGGTGGTGGTCGCCGCCGTGGTGACGCCGCCGGACCCCATCAGCCAGCTGATGCTCGCCGTGCCCCTGGTCATCCTCTACGAGGTCTCGATCTGGTGCGTGCGGCTGATCGAACTGCGCCGCAGGAAGGCGGATGACGAGGACGGGCTGGCCTCGGCCTGAGCCCCGTCGCTCTAGCCCCGCTTCTTGCCGTCCGCGTGATCGACGGGGCAGACCCGTCGTGAGCCGGTCTGGCGGAAGGGCGACAGTCTGAGCTTGGACTCATGGTCGGCCGGCCCGGCATGGCCCTCCGGATGCAGTCCGCGATAGTAGAGTTTCTGCCATTGATCGGCGGGGGCCGTGGGCTTGGTCTTCTTGACCCACTCCTGGAAGGCCAGCCGCGAGGCTCGCCAGGCGTCGAAGGTCTGCAGCATCTCGGGCTGGTCCTCCATCGGCCGCAACTCCGGCTTCAGCCTGTCCAGCACGCCGCGCGGGGTGGGGAAGAAGAAGCAGAAGGGCTCGTTTTCCTCGAACCGGATCCAGACGTCGGGGCGGGTGAAGCGCCAGTTCATGGTGAAGGTGTAGGGCGACCAGTCCGTCTCGATCACCCCGCCCATCGGGGCGATGCCGTCCTTCATGGCGTTGGGCGGGCCGCCGACCCACAGGTTCCAGCCTTCCGAGGTGCGCATGATGCCGTCGACGTGGAAGGTCAGGGTCCCGCTGCCGAACAGGGAGACCGGACCCCGCTTCGGGTCCGAGCCGGGATCAAGCACGATCTCGACCGAGCTGGCGTCGACGCCGCCATGCCAGCGGGCCTTGAAGCCGCAGGGGCTGAGCATCTCCCAGCCGTGGGTGTTGGCGATGGCGAGGGGCAGGCAGCGATAGGCGAAACTGTCGGGCGTTTCGGTCATCCAGTCGCGCCTGGGCGAGGCCGGCGCCACACGCGGGGCCCAGCCCTCGCGCACATAGCAGACCAGTTCGGTTTCGGCCGCGCGGACCGGGGCGCCCTTGGGACGCGCGGGAACAGACCCCTTGAGACGCTTGACCATTTCGAGCCTCGTATGCCGCCGATGCGGCCTTATGGCATGGGCGCCGGCGGCGTGTAAGCCGGCCGCGTCTGGGCCGGCCGCGTGACGCACGGAAAAGAAAAGCCCCGGACGGCGGACCGTCCGGGGCTTTCCTGAAGTCAGACTGCTGAAGGGATCAGCAGCTGTAGTACATGTCGAATTCGACGGGGTGCGGGTGCAGTTGCAGGCGCATCACCTCTTCCATCTTCAGCTCGATATAGCTGTCGATGAAGTCGTCATCCATGACGCCGCCCTTCTTGAGGAAGGCGCGGTCCTTGTCGAGGTTCTCGAGGGCTTCGCGCAGCGAGCCGGAGACCTCGGGGATCGAGCCGCGCTCTTCCGGCGGCAGGTCGTACAGGTTCTTGTCGGCGGGCGCGCCCGGATCGATGCGGTTCTCGATCCCGTCCAGACCCGCCATCAGCAGGGCGACGAAGGTCAGATAGGGGTTGCCCATCGGGTCGGGGAAGCGGGCTTCCAGACGCTTGGCCTTCGGCGACGAGACGTGCGGGATACGGATCGAGGCCGAACGGTTGCGGGCCGAATAGGCCAGTTTCACCGGGGCTTCGTAGCCAGGGACCAGACGCTTGTAGCTGTTGGTGGTCGAGTTGGCGAAGGCGTTGATGGCCTTGGCGTGCTTGATGATGCCGCCGATGTACCACAGGCATTCCTGCGACAGGCCGGCGTATTTGTCGCCGGCGAACTGGGGCTTGCCGTCCTTCCAGATCGACATGTGGACGTGCATGCCCGAGCCGTTGTCGGCGAACATCGGCTTGGCCATGAAGGTCGCCGACTTGCCGTAGGCGGCGGCGACGTTGTGGATCACGTACTTATAGAGCTGCAGCCGGTCGGCCATGGTCAGCAGGTCCGAGAATTTCAGACCCAGTTCGTGCTGGGCCGGGGCCACCTCGTGGTGGTGCTTCTCGGGCTGGAGGCCCAGGTCGCGCATGACGCCCAGCATTTCGCCGCGCAGGTCCTGGCCGGAGTCGACCGGGTTGACCGGGAAATAGCCGCCCTTGGGTCCAGGGCGGTGGCCCATGTTGCCCTCGGTGTATTCGGCGCCGGTGTTGGCCGGCAGCTCGGTCGAATCATACGAATAGGAGGTGTTGTGCGGCTGGGTCGACCAGCGCACGTCGTCGAAGATGAAGAACTCGGCTTCCGGGCCGAAATAGACCATGTCGCCCACGCCCGAGGACTGGACATAGGACAGGGCCTTCTTGGCCATCGAGCGGCTGTCGCGGTTGTAGGGTTCGCCGGTGTCCGGGTTCAGCACGTCGCAGAACAGGAACATCGTGGTCTGCTGGTAGAACGGGTCGATATAGGCCGTGGTCAGGTCCGGCTTCAGCAGCATGTCGGACTCGTTGATGGCCTTCCAGCCGGCGATGGACGAGCCGTCGAACATCGTGCCTTCGTTCAGGAAGTCCTCATCGACCAGGTCGATGTCGAAGGTGACATGCTGCAGCTTGCCGCGGGTGTCGGTGAAGCGAACGTCGACGTATTTGACGTCCTTCTCCTTGATCTCCTTGAGGATCTTGCTGGCGCTCATTCTCGGAAGTCCTGTTTTCTTGGTCGTTGGGGAGGAACCGATCGATCAGCGCATGGACGCGCCGGCCGCCGGAGGAGGGGTACGCGAACTCAGACGGCCTGGGCCCCGGTCTCGCCGGTGCGGATACGGATCACCTCGGCGACGTCGGACACGAAAATCTTGCCGTCGCCGATCTTGCCGGTGCGGGCCGAGGTCTGAATGGCCTCGACGACCGCAGGGGCGAGATCGTCGGCGACGACCACCTCGATCTTGATCTTGGGCAGGAAGTCGATGACGTATTCGGCGCCGCGATACAGCTCCGAATGACCCTTCTGGCGGCCATATCCCTTGGCCTCCAACACAGTCATGCCTTGCACGCCGACGTCCTGGAGCGCCTCTTTGACGTCATCCAGCTTGAAAGGCTTGATGATGGCTTCAATCTTCTTCATGGCGACCCCTGAGCGGCGTGCGGAATGCAGCGGCGCTCGGGCGGGAATGGGACACATCAAGGCCGTTCAAAGCAAGCGGTTTTCGCAGAAAAGTCACGGATATTCGGAGCCCGGATGATAGAAACCAACGACCCGGCGATCTGGCGCAATTTTCTTCCGTGGCCGGGCGCGGAAACGCACAAGCATGCGCGGGGGCGCCTTGGGGTCGTCTCGGGTCGGGCGCACCAGACCGGGGCGGCGCGGCTGGCGGCGCGGGCCGGACTGCGGATCGGGGCCGGGGTGGTGCGTATCTACTGCCCCCCCGACGCGGTCGCTGTGATCGCCCCGGCGATCGAGGCCGTCATGCTGACTCCCTTCGCCTCGGCCGAGGCCCTGGCGCGCGAGGTCGAGGAGATGGACGCGGTCGTGGTGGGCCCGGCGGCGGGTCTGGACGAGGCGACCGTGGCCAATATCCAGGCCCTGGCGTCCAGCGGCGCCGCCCTGGTGATCGACGCCGACGGCCTGTCGGTGTTCAAGGGGCGCAGCGCCGAACTGTTCGCCCTGCTGGACCGCGATGATGTTCTCACCCCGCACGAGGGTGAGTTCGAACGCCTCTTCCCGGGTCTGCTTCACAGGGGGCGAGTGGCCGCCGCAGCCGAGGCGGCGGAGCGCGCCCAGGCCGTCGTGGTGCTAAAGGGCGCCGAGACCGTCATCGCCGCCCCAGACGGTCGTCTTCGCATCAATCGCAACGGGTCGCCCTGGCTGGCCACAGCAGGAACCGGCGACGTCCTGTCCGGGATGATCGGCGGTCTGATGGCCCAGCGCATGGACAGTTTCGACGCCGCCTGCGCCGCCGTGTGGATCCACGCCGACGCCGCCGACCGATTCGGACCGGGCCTGATCGCCGAGGACCTGAGCGAGACCTCGCCGGTCTCGCTCAGGGCGTTGTGGATGGCTGTTCGCCAAGGGTAAGGGCGTCGCGGACGTCCTGCCCCTGACGAATTCTGAAAACCCCTGCGATCCCATTGTGGAACGCGCATCTGGAGCCTGCGCGACCGCCAGGCCTGGACTGCGGGCTGTTTCAAAACGGGACTATCGGAAGACGCCTGCAGCGCCTATTGCAGACCCCCTGAGGTGAAAAGGGTCTGTATTACATATGAGTTTTGCCTCGGGGGCGGTCCTGCGGCCCGGCCAGTCGGCGCTCGCTGCGTCGTCGAAGGTCGGGCTGGGCACAGTGTTGCTTCTGGCGTCTGTGCAGTTCGCGGCCTTTGTGGATCGCGCTGTGCCGTCT
>NZ_JMQR01000049.1:0-22421 GCF_000698025.1 Brevundimonas sp. EAKA
GGGATGGGGGTGGGCGGAGGCGGCGGCTCGACCAATTCGACCATCACCGGCGCCGCTTCATGGGGCGTCGCGAGCGGTTCCGGCCGCGCGGCTGTCATGACCAGCACCAGGGCCGCATGGCCAGCGACGACGCAGGCGGTCGCCAGGGGCCAGCGCCGGGTCCGGTCGGGCCGCGCGGCGCTCAATCGCCGATCCGTGATGTGTCGAAGATGATCGGTCGCATGGTCATCCGTCACCAATCCCTGTAAAAAATCACGACGCCCTGTTGAAAACATTCGGTCGCGGCAGGAAGGTGGCGTGGTTGCGAATACAACCGCCCGCTGTTCAAGATCAGCGATAGATCAGTTCATCCGCCACAGGGCGTAGCCTGTTGGCGGGCTAACGTGCCAGCTCGCGCTCCGGTTCCGATCTGACGCAATAATCATGCGAATTCGTTACGGATTATATGGCTAAGCTGACATTTTCCGGCCCAAAGCACGTCATTACTCCGCCTTGTCGCCTACGCCATTTTCATCTGGCGCATGAACTGGGTGTGGCGCCCCCGGCAAGAAGGAGACAGAACTTGAGCAGATCGAAACTCAGGACGGCGGTCGTCGGCGGCGCCCTCATCGCCCTCGGCTTTGCGGCCAGCGGCTGCGCCAGCCATCGTTTCGTGCGTGATCAGGTCGAGGTGGTGGACACCCGCGTCACCGGGGTCGAAGGCACTGCGGGCCAGGCCCTGCAACGCGCCAACGACGCCCACAAACTGGCCGAGGGCAAGTTCCTCTATCAGGTCGTCCTGTCGGACGATTCCGTGAAGTTCCCGACCGACGCCTCGGCCCTGTCGCCTGAGGCCGAGCAGCGCCTGGCCCAGTTCGCCCAACGCCTGCGCGACGAGAACAAGAACGTCTATCTGGAAATCCAGGGCTATACCGACGCCACCGGCCCGGTCGAACACAACAACCAGCTGGGCGAGCAGCGCGCCGAGGCCGTGCGTCGCTTCCTGAACCGCCAGGGCGTCGCCTTGAACCGGATGTCGACCATCTCCTACGGTCCGGAAGAGCCGGTCGCCTCCAACGACACCCCCGAGGGCCGGTCGCAGAACCGCCGCGTGACCATCGTGGTCCTCGCCTAAGCGCTTTCAGCCCTCAAGGCCTGAACGGCGGCCGCATCGCAGCGGCCGCCGTTTTCGCATCTACAGGGCGTCGAAGAAGGCGGGCAGGACTTGCGTCGCGGGGCCATAGACGCCTTCGTCGAACAGGTGCACCCCTTGCGTCGGCGCCAGGTTGATCTCGACCGTCCGCGCCCCCGCGTATCGCGCCGACTGCACGAACCCCGCCGCCGGATAGACCGCCCCCGAGGTGCCGATGGAGACGAACAGGTCACAGGTCTCCAGCGCCGTCTCGATCCGCTCCATGGCTAACGGCATCTCCCCGAACCAGACGATGTGCGGCCGCATCCGCCCCTGCGGATGATGCGGCGAGGCTTCGTCGGCCGCTATGTCGCCGGCCCAGTCCATCACCACCCCCGACCGGGTGCAGCGGGCCTTCAGCAGTTCGCCGTGCATATGGATCAGTTCGAACCCGGCGCCCGGCGGGGCCTCGGCGTGCGCCCGGTCGTGCAGATCATCCACGTTCTGCGTCACCAGCAGGAAATCCCCCTCCCACCGCGCCGCCAGCTCGGCCAGGGCGCGATGGGCGGCGTTCGGCTGAACCTGCGCCAACTGCCGCCGCCGCTGGTTATAGAAGTCCTGCACCAGGGCGGGATCCGCCGCATAGCCCTCCGGCGTCGCCACAGCCTCGACCCTGTGGCCGCACCACAGACCATCCTCGGCTCGAAATGTGGGCACGCCGCTTTCGGCCGATATGCCGGCGCCGGTCAGGACGACGAGGTTCATGATGCGATTGTTTGCCTGACCTGCGGCTCGGTCAGCAAGCGCCAAAATTCGCCAGAAAGGCGGCGTAGTCGGGCCGGCCAAGAATCCATCGGCGCGCGATGTTGTTCCAGCCGTTCCGGGTCCTCTGTCGGCGCAGGGACCCCCGCAGCTGGATCAGACGATCGTTGCGCGTGGACGATGCAGGCCCGTGATGTGTCAAGCCGCCAGGCTGGCGCGCAGATGGTCGATCATCAGCCGCACCTTGGGGGGGACATGGCGGCGGTGCGGATGGACGGCCCAGACGCCTTCATCGGGCGGACGGTGCTCGGTCAGCAGGGCGGTCAGGACGCCGGCGCGTAGCGGCTCGGTGACATAGAAGTCCGGCAGTTGGCACAGGCCCAGCCCCTGGATCGCAGCATCCAGCACGGCGGCGCCCGAGTTGCAGCGCCATCGGCCCTGGGGACGGAAACTGGTTTCGCGCCCCGCCTCGTTGAAGCGCCAGTGTTCCGATGATCCGGTCAGCAGATCGTGGGCCGGCAGTTCGGACAGGTCCCGCGGCGCGCCCCGCCGGGCCAGATAGGCAGGCGCGGCGCACAGGATCAGTCGCCGTGACGCCAGTCGTCGGGCGATCAGTCGCGAGTCCGTCAGATGCCCGAACCGGATCGCCAGATCATAGCCGTCGCCGACAAGGTCGCGCAGCCGATTATCCAGGTCCAGCTCGATCGACAGCTCGGCATGATCGCGGGCGAAGCGGTTGACCGCCGGGGCCACGAAGCGCTCGCCATAGGAGACCGAACAGGTCATCCGCAGCAGGCCGCGCGGGGCGCTGTCATCCGGCTGAACGGCCGCCAGGGCCTCGTCCCTTTCGTCGATCAGCCGGCGACAACGCGCCAGGAAATCGCGGCCTGCATCAGTCAGTTCGACCCGGCGGGTCGTGCGGTTCAGCAGCCGGGTCTGCAGTCGGTCCTCCAATCGCGCGATCTCTCGGCTGACCGCAGAGGTGGAAAGGCCCAGCCGCTTCGCCGCCGTCGAGAAACTGGCCTGTTCAGCCACCGCCGTGAATTCGTCGATCCCGTCCCAACGACTGCTCATACGGAAGGTCCAACACGATTGTCCCTGCCTGGCAATAATGTTTTGCGTTTATCGCCGTTTCATCGATGCCGGGAGCGGCCTAGAACAGGATCACATCATCCAGCCTGTTCCTCATGTAGCAAGCCGCGCGCGGCGAGCGGTAGGGACGTCCGAAGGACCAAAATTATGAAAACCCGCGCCGCCGTCGCCTTTGAGGCCAAACGTCCGCTCGAGATCGTCGAGGTCGATCTGGAGGGGCCGCGCGCCGGCGAGGTGCTGATCGAGATCAAGGCCACCGGCATCTGCCACACCGACGCCTATACGCTGGACGGCCTGGACTCCGAGGGCATCTTCCCCAGCATTCTTGGCCACGAGGGCGCGGGCGTGGTGGTCGAGGTGGGGCCGGGCGTGACCTCGGTCGCCGTCGGCGACCACGTGATCCCACTGTACACGCCCGAGTGCCGCCAGTGTAAGTCGTGCCTGTCGCGCAAGACCAACCTGTGCACCTCGATCCGCGCCACCCAGGGCAAGGGGCTGATGCCCGACGGCACGTCGCGCTTCAGCTACAAGGGCCAGGCCATCGCCCACTACATGGGCTGCTCGACCTTCTCGAACTTCACCGTCCTGCCCGAGATCGCGGTGGCGAAGATCCGCAAGGACGCGCCGTTCGACAAGGCCTGCTACGTCGGCTGCGGCGTGACCACCGGCGTCGGGGCCGTGGTCAACACGGCCAAGGTCGAGCCAGGCGCCAACGCCGTGGTCTTCGGCCTGGGCGGCATCGGCCTGAACGTCATCCAGGGGCTGAAGATGGTCGGGGCCGACATGATCGTCGGCGTCGATCTGAACCCCGACAAGGAAGAGTGGGGCCGTCGCTTCGGCATGACCCATTTCGTCAATCCGAAGGACGTGCCGGACGTGGTGGCCCATCTGGTCGAACTGACCGGCGGCGGCGCCGACTACACCTTCGACTGCACCGGCAACACGGTGGTCATGCGCCAGGCGCTTGAGGCCTGTCACCGCGGCTGGGGCGAGAGTATCGTCATCGGCGTGGCCGAGGCGGGCAAGGAGATCGCCACCCGCCCGTTCCAGCTGGTCACGGGCCGGGTGTGGCGCGGCTCGGCCTTCGGCGGCGCGCGCGGCCGCACCGACACGCCGAAGATCGTCGACTGGTACATGGACGGCAAGATCGAGATCGACCCGATGATCACTCACACCTTCCCGCTGGAAGAGATCAACAAAGCCTTCGACCTGATGCACGCCGGAGAGAGCATCCGGTCTGTGGTGGTCTTCTAGTTCAAGGGAGAGAGACGCATGTTCACCCACGTCACCGTCGGCGCCAACGATATCGAGGCGTCGCGCCGCTTCTATGACGCCGCTCTCGGCGCTCTCGGCATCGACTCCGCTCAGGGGCCGGATCCCAAGGGCCGCTACTGGTGGCGCACGGCGCACGGCGCCTTCGCCGTGGGCAAGCCGATCGACGGCGAGCCGGCCTGTCACGCCAACGGCGGCACCATCGGTTTTGCGGCCAAGGACACGGCCATGGTCGACGCCTTCCACGCGGCAGGCGTCGAGGCCGGCGGAGCCACGATCGAAGATCCGCCCGGCCTGCGCCAGGGCGCGTTCGGGAAACTGTATCTCGCCTATCTGCGCGATCCCTCGGGCAACAAGATCTGCGCCATGCACCGGGTCGTCGACTGATGCAGACCACCAAGACCCACATCGTCCACGGCGGAACCCTGCGCTATCTGAAGCACGACAGCGCCGTGACCGGCACGCCGATGACCCTGTCGGTCTTCACGCCGGGCGGGCAGGGGCCGTTCCCGGTGCTGATCTGGCTGTCGGGCCTGACCTGCACCGAGGACAATTTCACCACCAAGGCCGGCGCCTACCGCGCCGCCGCCGAGCACGGCGTCATCATCGTCGCGCCCGACACCTCGCCGCGCGGCGAGGGTGTGGCCGATGATCCGGCCTATGACCTGGGCCAGGGCGCGGGCTTCTATGTCGATGCGACCCAGACGCCCTGGGCTCCGCACTTCCGCATGGAGTCCTATGTCACGGACGAACTGATCTCCCTGATCGACGCCGAATTCCCCACTACAGGCGCCCGGTCGATCTCGGGCCATTCCATGGGCGGCCACGGCGCCCTGACCCTGGCGCTGCGCCATCCCGACCTGTTCCGCTCGGTCTCGGCCTTCGCCCCCATCTGCTCGCCGACCCGCTGCCCCTGGGGCGAAAAGGCTTTCACCGCCTATCTGGGCGAGGACCGCGCCGCCTGGGACCGCCACGACGCCGCCAGACTGATCGAGGCCGGCGCCGCCAAGTCTGTCTACGACGACATCCTGATCGACCAGGGCGACGCCGACAGCTTCCTGACCGACCAGCTCAAGCCCGAACTGCTCCAGGCCGCCGCCGACGCCGCCGGTCAGAAGGTCACCATCCGGCTGCAGCCCGGCTACGACCACTCCTACTTCTTCATGACCAGCTTCATCGCCGACCACATCGCCTTCCACGCTGAACGGCTGAAGGCCTGAGGATGATGCGCCTCGGCTCGGTCCTGATGCTGGGGCTGCTCGTGGCCTTAAACGCCTCTTTGGCCGCAGCGCAGGAACAGGCGGGCGATCTCGACTGGCGTCCGCAGGTCGCCGTTCCAGCCTATACGGCTGATGGACCCCTGATCCGTGTCGATCAGGGGCATGGAAGCCTTCAGACTATCGACGGCCGATATGCCGGGTTTGCCGCCCTCATGCGGGCCGACGGCTATCGGGTTGACGCGGGGCGCGGGCGACTGGATGCGCCGGGCGCGCTGGATGGGGTCGCGGTGCTGGTGATCGCCAACGCCGCCAGCTCCGAGAACGGCTCTCGCGTTTCGGCCTTTGACGAGGCCGAGATCGAGGCCCTGGCGCGGTGGGTCGCACTTGGCGGTTCCCTGCTGCTTGCCGTCGATCACGCGTCGCATGGAACGGCGGCCGAAGCGCTGGGCGCTCGGTTCGGCGTGACGATGGGCAAGGGTTACGCCTTTCAATCTGTTCGCAACGACGTGACGGCCAATCTGGTCTTTCCGCGACAGGCGCTGGGGGATCACCCGATTATCGCCGGTCGTGGGGGCGGCGAGGGCGTGCAGATCGTCAACACCTTCACCGGCCAGTCCCTCAAGGGGCCCGACGGATCGACCGTGTTGCTGGCGATGAGCGACAACGCGTTCGAAGCGCCGGATCTCGCCACCCTTCAGGCGATTCGGCAGCGCCTGCGCGCGGGCGAGGATGTGGATGTCGTGACGGCGGAGCTGGCGCGGCCCGCCCTGCCGGCCCAGGGGCTTGCCTTCCCGTTCGGCGCGGGCAGGGTCGTGGTGCTGGGTGAAGCCGGCATGCTGACCGCGCAGATCGTGCGTTTCCCTGACCAGCCGGACCGCGCACCCTATCGCTTTGGCCTGAACACCGACGGCCATGACGACCGGCAGTTCGCACTGAACCTGATGCACTGGCTGTCGCGTCTCATCCCCTGATGCTAGAGGGGCGCGATGAGCGCCACCGATCCCTATGAGCCGATGTTTTCCGCCCTGTGCCGCGAGGTGGGCTTCTGTCTGCATGAGAAGGGACAAAAGCGCGTGATCGCCGCACTGCCGAACGGGCTGGACGCCGCCGTCCGCGCCGTCTTCGCCGCCGAGGGCGTGGACGAGCCCAATGCGCCGGGCGACGTCAAGCGCGCCGTGCGCGAATGCCTGAAGGCGAACTTGCCCGTCGGCTGACTTTATCCCTTACGGCGTCGGCACGATCTCGGTCGTTGTTCCTGACGGCGTCGTGACGGTGCGGGTGGTGACGGGCTCCTTGCCTGTTTCCTCTACGGTCGTGGTCGTGGTCGTTGAGGACCGAACGGTATGAGTGATCGTGCAGGTCTTGCCGCCATAGTTGTCGACGCCGACTGCGGGTTCCTGGGTGCAGGTCGGCGTCTGGTTGGCCAGATCGGTCGCGGCCTGATCCAGCGCCCGCAAACTGGTGCAACCGCTTCCGGAAACGGCCAGCGCCGTCAGGGCGATGAATCCGATGCGCGACATGACAGCCTCCGATTGACGTATGGACAATCGTTCGTCTTGTCAGGCAATGCAAATGGCCAAGCTGAACAAAAACTGGATTAATTCGCTTGGGTCAGACGCCACAGCCCCTAAATGGGGTTCAGAACAACCGTCTTCAGGAGACAGACATGGCCTTCACCCTGCCCCCGCTGCCCTACGCCTATGACGCGCTGGAGCCGGCCATCGACAAGGAGACGATGACCTTCCACCACGACAAGCACCACCAGACCTATGTCGACAACCTGAACAAGGCCATCGATGCGGCTGCGGATCTGCAGGGCAAGTCGCTGGAAGAAATCTTCACCAGCATCTCGACCGCCCCCAAGGCCGTGCGCAACAACGGCGGCGGTCACTGGAACCACAGCCTGTTCTGGGAACTGCTGGCCCCCGCCGATCAGACCGGCGAACCCTCGGCCGAGCTGAAGGCCGCCATCGACAGCGACCTGGGCGGCATGGACAAGTTCAAGGAAGATTTCAACGCCGCCGGCGCCGCCCAGTTCGGCTCGGGCTGGGCCTGGCTGATCGTCCAGAACGGCAAGCTGAAGATCACCTCCACGCCGAACCAGGACAATCCGCTGATGGATGTCGTGGAAGAGCGCGGCGAGGTCGTCCTGGGCGCCGACGTCTGGGAACACGCCTATTATCTGAAATACCAGAACCGCCGCGCCGACTACCTGAAGTCCTTCTGGTCGGTGGTGAACTGGAACAAGGTCAACGAACTGTACGCCGCCGCCGTCTAGGCCTGGCCTAAGCGACAAGACGACGCCCGCCGGAACCTCCGGCGGGCGTTTTCGATTCAGCCTGCACACAGGAGTGAAACGATGCGGATTCTTATGGCGACGGCGGCCGTGACGGCCCTGACCCTGGCGGCCTGCTCCCCGGCGGCGAACGATCAGAAATCCGGCGAGCCTGCGCCGCCGAACCCGACCCAGACAGTCGCCGCCCCGGCGGAGAAGCCTGTCTATCGGTTCAAGATCGGCGCCCTGGACGCTATCGCCCTGTTCGACGGCCAGAACCCCGTGCCGAACGACAACAAGGTCTTCGGCGTTGGCCTGACGCCCCAGGCGGTCGCGGCCCCCCTGACCGCCGCCGGACAGCCGGCCGATCCCATCATGCTGGAGATTCATCCGCTGCTGGTGCGGAACGGCGCCCGGACCATGCTGTTCGACGCCGGTCTGGGCGCGGGCAAGGGGCAGTTGATGCAGAGCCTGCAGACCGCCGGCGTCGATCCGGCCAGCATCACCGACGTGATGATCTCGCACGGCCACCCCGACCATGTGGGCGGTCTGGTCGCCGACGGCGCCCCGGCCTTCCCCAACGCCGCGATCCGGATGTCGGAGGCGGAGTGGGCGTCGATCCGCGCCAATCCGGAAATGGCGGACCTGGTCCGCGTGATCGCGCCCAAGGTCCAGGCCTTCCGTCCAGATGAAGAGGTCGCGCCGGGCGTGGAGGCCCAGGACACGGCCGGGCATACGCCGGGCCATGTCGCCTATCTGATCACCGACGGCCAGAACCAGCTGTTGTATACGGGCGACCTGATGCACCACTGGGTCCTGTCGGTCGAACATCCGGACTGGACCGTCGGCTATGACGACGATGCGACGGCGGGCAAGAAGGCGCGTCTGGATGAAATCACGGCCCTGCGGGCGTCGGGCGCGCACATCTACGCCTATCACTTCCCCTTCCCTGGCCTGGGGAAGATCCAGACCCGGGAGGGCCGGGCGATGTTCATCAGCGAGGCGCAGCCGGCCGCCTGATCGTGGCCTGGCGTCGCGGGCTCAGCTCAGCGACGCCAGGCGCGCGCGTTCCGTCATGCGTTCGGCATGGTGCTGCCGCAGGGTGCGTCGCTGACGCAGCAACTCGTGGATCCCATCGGCGAGATCCAGCAACTGGCTGTCGGACAGCGGTTCGACCAGGTCGATCAGCTTTTGCTTCAACCTGTCAAAGGCCTCGTCGGTCAGGCCGGTCGTCGTTGTCGAATGCGCCATTTCGCCCTCCGCGAGGGGATCAGGAGATGTGCCTCCGACGACAAGAAGATCGGCCGAGGTCGTGGGGTTCCTGTCCATCGTGCTTAACGCTCACCACGGCTTGACTCCGGGGACCTGTGTGGCGATAAGCGCCGCCTTCCACGTTTCCGGTTCGCCGGAAGCGGGATTGATGACGGAAGATGCGTGGACCGCCGTTGAGATCGCATTCCCAATCGAGGGGATGCCGGGCCGTATCGTCGAAAAGAGAATAGAATGTCCAAGCGCCACAGCGCCAAATACAAGATCGACCGGGCCATGGGTGAGAACCTGTGGGGCCGCGCCAAGTCGCCGGTCAACAAGCGTTCTTACGGTCCCGGTCAGCACGGTCAGCGTCGCAAGTCGAAGGTTTCGGACTTCGGTCTGCAACTGAAGGCCAAGCAGAAGCTGAAGGGCTACTACGGCAACATCACCGAGAAGCAGTTCGCCAAGACCTATGACGAGGCGGCTCGCCGCAAGGGCAACACCTCGGAAAACCTGATCGGCCTGCTGGAATCGCGTCTGGACGCCATCGTCTACCGCGCCAAGTTCGTCCCCACCGTCTGGGCCGCCCGCCAGTTCGTCAGCCACGGCCACGTCCTGGTCAACGGCAAGAAGGTCGACATCTCTTCCTACCGCGTGAAGCCGGAAGACGTCGTCACGGTGAAGGAAAAGTCGCGCAACATGGCGCTGGTCATCGAAGCCCAGCAGTCGTCGGAACGCGACGTGCCGGATTATCTGGAACTGTCGGATCGTTCGTTCTCGGTCCGTTACGTCCGCGTGCCGGAACTGACGGACGTGCCGTATCCGGTGAAGATGGAACCGAACCTGGTCGTCGAATACTACGCTTCGTAATCGAAGCCTTCTCTGGCGCGGCGATCGTCCCTCGGGCGACCTGAGCGGCAGCAGAAAATTGAGTTGGAAGGGCCCCGGATCCGTCCGGGGCCCTTCGTTTATCGGCCTGTTCCCTTCCGGGGCGAACAGGCGCATTCTCGGGCTGTTCAGGGTTCGACGGAGCAGGGGAGGCCGCCTAAGCGATGCGCGCCGTCTTCAAATCTATGGCGTTTATCGCCGCTGTGTCGGGCGTATCCGCCTGCGCGGGGGTGGATGCGCCCAGTGTTTCGACCGTGGGCATGCCCGGCGCGCTTGAACCGATCCACGCCGCCGCCTTCACCAAGGACGCGGCCGTCTTCTGGGTCAGTTCCAACGGCTGCACCCGCAAGGAAGACCTGATCCCCATCGTCAGCATCAAGGGCGCCGACGCGGTCATAACCCTGCGTCGCCTCGACGAGGACACCTGCAAGGAGCCCCTGGTCGACGGGGTCGAGCTGAAGTGGTCGTTCGAGGAGCTGGGCCTGGCGCCCGGCTCGCCCGTCAGCGTCAACAACCCCTATCAGCTGCCCCAGACCTGAGCCGCGCTTACCGGCCGTAACCCGGCCAGTGCGCCTTGCCCGCCCGTTCGTACTGGGGCGGCAGACCCTCGCCCTGGCCCAGGGCCACGGCGGCGTGGTGGGGCCAGTTGGGATCGTCCAGCGCCGCGCGGGCGATGGCGATGATGTCGGCCTGGCCCGAGGCGACGATGTCCTCGGCCTGTTGCGGATCGAAGATCATGCCCACCGCCATGACGGCGGCGTCCGGCACGGCCTGTTTGACCGCCTCGGCGAAGCGGACCTGATAGCCGGGCTCGGCGCCCGGAATGTCGGCGCGGGCGACATTGCCGCCCGAGGTCAGGTGCAGATAGTCGTAGCCCATCTGATGCAGGGCGCGACCGAAGGCGATCACCTCGTCCAGGGCCACGCCGCCCTCGACCCAGTCGGACCCGTTGAAACGCACGCCCAGGGCCTTGGTCCTGGGCCAGGCCTCGCGCAGGGCCTGGGCCACCCGTAGCGGGAAGCGCGCCCGCGCCTCGGCTGAACCGCCGTACTGGTCCGCGCGGTGGTTCGACAGGGGCGACAGGAATTCGGTGAGCAGATAGCCGTGGGCGGCGTGCAGTTCCACCAGGTCGAACCCGGCGCGGTCGGCGCGGCGGGCCGCGTCCTCAAAGGCGGCGACCACCCGGTCCATGTCCGCCTCGGTCATTTCCGCGGGGGTGTGCCAGTCGTCGCGGAAAGGCAGGGCCGAGGGGCCGTAGGTCTGCCAGGCGCCCTCGTCCGGGCCCAGGGCGCGGCCGCCCTTCCACGGCAGCGAGGTCGAGGCCTTGCGGCCGGCGTGGCCCAGCTGAACCCCGATGGGGGTGTGGGAATAGGTTCGGATGCCGCGCAGGATCTCGGCGAAGGCGGCCTCCTGTTCGTTGTTCCACAGGCCGGTGTCGTCGGGCGTGATCCGGCCGGCGGCCTCCACCCCGGTGGCCTCGATGATGACCAGGCCCGCGCCCGACACCGCCAGACGGCCGATATGCTGGACGTGCCAGGGCTGGGGCACGCCGTCGATCGCGGAATACTGACACATCGGCGCGATGACGATGCGGTTCTTCAGCGTCAGGGGGCCGATGCTGCGCGGCGAAAAGAGCTGGCTCATGGGGGCGTCCGGGGAGGGGAGAAGGACGGTAGCTATGCCGGTTGCAGTCGCGATCAAGGCCCGACCTTTCCGATTGTTCACCTGGCTTGCCGAAAATTCACGTGCCTGGCGCATCGACGCGCGCCACAAAAGCGTCAAGCTCAATAGGGGATCACACCAATGCTTCGTCTCGCTCTCGCCATCGCCATCGCCGCCCCGCTGCTGTCGGGCTGCATCATCGTCTCGACCGAAAAGCCGACCACGCGGGTCATCACCGCCCCGGCGTCGGACCAATGATGCGCGGCCTGCTGAAGGGTCTGGCGGTCGCAGCGTGCGTCGCGCCGCTGCTGTCGGCCTGCGTCATCTATGACAGCGATGCGGGCGAGAACGTCTCGGTCAACGTGACCCGCAACGACGCCCCGCCGGCCGAAGCCATTCGCGAGGCGCGCTTTGCAGACGGCGCCCTGGTCGTCCGGGTCGATTCCAACGGCTGCACCCAGGCTTCGGACTTCGAAGTGTCCGTGGCCGAGAATTCGCCGACCGAGATCACCCTGCGTCGCACCAAGCCGGACCTGTGCAAGGCCCTGCTGCCCGACGGCGTGGAACTGCGCTGGACCTACGCCGACCTGGGCCTGGAGCCCGGCGCGCCGGCGCGGATCCTCAATCCGCTGAAGTAGTCTCGAACACCTTCAGCATCGACGACGGTATGCGCTGCGGCCTCAGGGTCGCAGCGTCCACCAGACACCATTCCGAGACGCCCTGGGCGCAGACCCGGCCCTCGGCGTCCTCGATGCGGACATAGCGGTTGAAGCGTGGTCCCTGCGGGTCGCCCACCCAGGTCCGGGCCACAATCCCGGTCGCGCCGGGCGCGATGGCGCGCAGATAATCGATCTCGTGCCGCAGGGCGACCCAGGAGCATCGCGCCCGGGTCTCCGCGTCGAAGCGGGCGTTCCAATGGGCCGTGCCGACGTCCTGAAGCCAGCCGACATAGACGACATTGTTGACGTGGCCGTTGGCGTCGATGTGTTCGGGGCGGACCTCCAACGGCACGACGAAGACCTCGCGATCCTCGCGCGGCGTCAGGACCGGGCGAGCCATCAGGCTTCGCCGAGCGGCACGCCCTTCTCGGCCATCAGGGCCTGAAGTTCGCCGGCCTGGAACATTTCGCGGATGATGTCCGACCCGCCGACGAATTCACCCTTCACATAGAGCTGGGGAATGGTGGGCCAGTCGGTGAAGCTCTTGACGCCCTCGCGCAGGGCTTCGTCCTGCAGCACGTCGACGCCGACGAAGGACGCCCCGACATGGTCCAGGATCTGGACGGCCAGCGAGGAGAAGCCGCAGCGGGGCTGGTCCGGCGTGCCCTTCATGAACAGCACGACGTCATGCTGGGCGACAGTGTCGCCGATGAAGGCGTGGACGGGATCAGCGGCAGGAACGGTGTCGGTCACGGGAGAGGGCCTTTCGTGAAGGTCGTCAGCTAGGGAGAGGCGACGGCCGGGTCAAGGCGTGGTCGCGTCTATGCTTCGAGATCAGGCCGCAGCCGAGGCCGTGACCCGGCCCATTTCGATCTGGGCCGCCAGGCCCGGGGGCAGGTCGCGTTCCGGCGTCGAGGCCAGCATGCTCAGCCGTTCCACGTCATTGGCGCGTATGATGACGCTGGAGATGGTCGGATCGGTCAGGACATAGCTGAGGCAGATCGCCTCGGCCGGCCAGTTGGGCGTGCGATACAGGAAGCCGAAGGCGTCGCTTTGCCGCGATTGGGGCGGACGTTTGGGCGCGCCGCCCAGGCCGAAGAAGCCCTTTTTCGCAACAGGCTCGGTTCCACGCGGTTTGGCGCGGCGGTCGGTGAAATAGTCGTAGGCGAAGACCGACATGTCCTGTTCGCGGGCGGCGCGAACACGATTGCGCAGCCTCCAGTCGGCGTTGATGTCGAACGGGGTCACCAGGGCGTCGAAGGCGCCGGTGGAGACATAGGTGTCCATGACCTCGCCGCCGCCCGCCACGCCCAGCAGCTTGATGCGCCCGGTGGCGCGCAGGGCCTTGAGCGCGTTGAGCGACGACTGCGGCAGTTCGTGCTCGCCCGGCTCGTGCAGCACCGCGACATCGATCCAGCCCAGGCCCGAGAAATGCAGCACCCGGTCGATGGCGCCGGTCATGCCTTCGGCCGAGAAATCGCGCGCCGCCTCGCGGCCTGCGCCGACGCCCAGGGTCAGGCTGACACAGACCAGCTTGCGATTCACATGGGCCAGGGCTTCGCCCAGCACCTCGGCCGCAACCGGATCGGCGGTCTCGAGCCGATAGGAATTCACCCCGGCTTCCAGGGCGGAATAAAGCAGGTTCAGCGCGCCCTCACGACCGCGCGCCAGATTGTCCAGCCCGAAGCTGAGGGTCAGGTTGGAAATGGCGGCGCCGGACACGCCGAAGGGGCGATAGCGCATTGGGATCAAGCCTCCTTGGGCGGGGCGGCGGTTTCGAGCGCCAGGGCGTGCAGTTCGCCGCCCATCTGTCCCTTCAACGCGGCATAGACCAACTGGTGCTGGCGCACGCGCGGCATGCCGGCGAAGGCGCTGGAGACGATGCGGGCGCGATAGTGGTCGCCGTCTCCGGCCAGATCGTCGATGGCGATCTCGGCGTCGGGAAAGGCCTCGACCAGATGCTGGCGCAGGGTTTCGACGGACATGGGCATGGGCGGGGCTCTTGGATCGTTCTCCTTCAGCATGCCCGATAAACCTTAATGCCGGGCTACGCCTGTTTCGGCCGTTCAAAGAGCTGAACCGGACCGTCCTTGTAGGTCGTCGTCGCATAGGGGCGGTAGCCGACCCGTTCCGCCAGCCGAACGGAGGCGAGGTTCTCCGGCGCGATCATGCAGACAGTGCGTGCGGCCGGCAGGCGGACGTCCGCCCAGTCCAGAACCGCTTGCACGGCTTCAGAAGCGAAGCCCTGGCCTTGGCAGGCCGGCGAAAGGCCCCAGCCCAGTTCAGGGTCGGCCAGAGGCGGATCGATCAGTCGTCGGTGATCCAGTATCGAGACGCTGCCAAGATAGGAGCCGTTGTTCGCCAGGCGGACGGTCCAGGCGCCGTAGCCGGCGACGCTCCACTGTCCCAGGTCGCGTAGCAGCCGAAACCACACCTCCTCGCTCGTCAGGGGCCGACCCGTGATGTGGCGGGTGAATTCTTCGTCGGCCCAAAGCGCGATCAGGGGGCTTAGATCGTTCACCTCGACCGGTGTCAGAACCAGCCTCTCAGTCTTGAGAATTTCAGCGTTCACATCAGGCCCAGTTGCTTGAAGCTGGCCACCCCGTCGCGGCCGACGACCAGATGGTCGTGAACCTCGACGTTAAGGGCTCGGCCGGCCTGCACAACCTGTTTCGTCATCTCGATGTCGGCGCGGCTGGGGGTGGGGTCGCCGGACGGATGGTTGTGGACCAGGATCAGGGCGCTGGCCGACAGCTCCAAGGCGCGCCGCACGACCTCGCGGGGATAGACGGGGGCGTGATCGACCGTGCCCCGGTTCTGCACCTCGTCCAGGATCAGCTGGTTCTTCTTGTCCAGATAAAGCACGCGGAACTGTTCGCGCGGCTCGTGTTGCAGCGCCACCCGCACATAGGCCAGCAGGGCGCTCCAAGACGAGATGACCGGCCGCTTGGCCGCCGGCTCGCGCGCGATCCGGCGCGTCACGTCGAAGATCAGCTGCAGGTCCAGCGCGACCGCCCGCGTCGCCTTGCCGGGCACATAGGCCAGGGTCCGCGCCACCTGGTCCTCGACGGCCTCGTGACTGGCGGCGCCTATGCCCTCCAGCCCGCCGAACCGGGCCAGCAGATCCTTGGCCAGCGGTTTGACGTCCTTGTAGGGGATGGAGCGGAACAGCAGCAGTTCCAGCAGCTCATAGTCGGGCAGGGCGCCCAACCCGCCCTTGGCGGCCCGTTCGCGCAGCCGGTCGCGATGGCCGCTGTGACGCGGCTTCGGTTTGGGTTCGGGTGTCAGGTCGTCCAGCATGTCCCCTGCCTCTTCTGCCGCAACCTGTGCGGAAGACGAGGGGGGATCAAGGGTTCAGTTGGGGCGGAACAGTCCGGCCGGGCTGACGGTGAAGATTTCCAGCCCGTCTTCCGTCACCCCGATGGTGTGTTCGCACTGGGCCGACAGGGACTTGTCGCGCGTCACGGCGGTCCAGCCGTCGGACAGGACCTTCACGTGCGGCTTGCCCAGGTTCACCATCGGCTCGACGGTGAAGAACATGCCGGCCTTCAGCACGGCGCCCTCGCCCTTGCGGCCGTAGTGCAGGACATTGGGGCTGTCGTGGAAGACCCGGCCGATGCCGTGGCCGCAGAAGTCGCGCACCACGCTCATGCGCTGGGCCTCGACGAATTTCTGGATGGCGAAACCGATGTCGCCGAAGGTGTTGCCCGGCTTGACCTGTTCCAGGCCCAGATCCAGCGACTGATAGGTCACGTCGATCAGCTTCTTGGCGCGGGCGTTGATCTCGCCGACCGCATACATGCGGCTCGAGTCGCCGTGCCAGCCGTCGACGATGACCGTGTGGTCGATGTTGACGATGTCGCCGTCCTTCAGGACCCGGTCGCCGGGAATGCCGTGGCAGACGACGTGGTTGATCGAGGTGCAGACGGTCTTCTCGTAACCCTTGTAGCCCAGGCACGCCGGCAGGCCGCCGTGGTCCAGAGTGAACTCGCGGATCAGGTCGTCGATCGTGCTGGTCAGCACGCCCGGCTGAACATGGGGGGTGATCATGTCCAGCGCCTCAGCGACCAGACGGCCGGCCTTGCGCATCCCCTCGAAGTCCTCCGCCTGGTGAATGCGGATGGCGCTGGTGCGGACCAGGGCGTCGGTTTCGAGATCGGGCGTTTCGTACATGGTTCAATCAGCAGCGGCGGGTATTTTCAGATGACCATCCTATCATGGATACGCAAGGCGATTGTGCGGCGGTCAAGGATTCCTTACCCGACGTCATGGCAGACTGTGTGTTGCACGACACTGTCGCCTGACGGAATGAACCTGCCGCCGCGTAACCTCTCGCCGGTGTGATCGTGTGCGATTTTTCCGACACAGTTTCGCCCGTTTCCCGGCCGAGACCCGCCACGCATGCAACGTTTTCCTGACGAAAGCGCTGCCGTGCACAACCCTCCCCGATACCCACCGCCGCGTCTGATGGCGGGGGCAACACTATAGGAATGGCTTAATGACTCCCAGGAATCTCGCTCGTATGGGCGGCATCGCCCTGACCACCGTCCTGCTGGCCGGCGTCGCCGCGCCTGCCATGGCCGGTTCGTTCTACGTGCAGGAACAATCGACCCGCGGCCAGGGCCGCGCCAACTCGGGCGAAGGCGCCGACAAGGGCGTGCAGTCGCTGTGGTGGAACCCCGCCGCGATCGCCGGAACCCAGCGCCAGGTCTACACCGGCATGCACGGCCTGATCCTGGACTCAGACGTCAATGATCGCGGCTCCAGCCTGACTTACAACGTCCCCACCCCGGCCATCGTCAGCCGGACTGCGCCGGTCAACGGCGATCCGCACGTCCATAACGTGGTCGAAAGCGGCATCATCCCGAACTTCGCCGTCTCCATGCCGATCGGCGAGCGCTTCAACGTCGGCATGGCCGTCCAGGCGCCGTTCAACTTCACCACCAAGTACGAGCCGACCGATTTCGCCCGCTACGACGCGCTGACGTCGGAGCTGCGCTCGGCCAATGTCAGCCTGGTCGCCGCCATGACGGTCACGGACTGGCTGGACATCGGCGCCGGCTTTGACGCCCAGTACGCCAAGGCGACCCTGAGCTCGGCCCTGCCGAACGTGGCCATCCCCGGCGTCTTTGCTCCGACCTATGCCGTCTCGCCCAGCACCGACGGCCGCAACCAGCTTGAAGGAGACGGCTGGGATTACGGCTGGAACGCCGGCGCCCAGATGCATTTCGGCAAGCTGGACCTGGGTCTGTCCTATCGCTCCAAGATCGAGCACGAGCTGGAAGGCACCGTGAACCTCTCGGGCCTGACCGGCGTTCTGGCGGCCGCCAACGTCTCGGCTGACGGCGTCGCCAGCTTCACCACCCCCTGGTACGCCACCGTCTCGGCCCGTTACGCCGTCAATGACCGCCTGACGCTGAACGCCCAGGTCAACCAGATCGGCTGGAGCGAGTTCGACGCCATCCGCGTGACCTATGGAACGTCCGGTTCCTCGACCATCGTTCAGGACTATGACGACGTCACCTCCGGCGCGATCGGCTTCGACTACAAGATCGATCCGACCATGACGGTCCGCGCCGGCCTGGGCTACGACCCGACCCCGACGCCGGACGATCACCGCACCGCCCGTATCCCGGACGGCGACCGGTTCCTCTACACCGCCGGTCTGTCGAAGAGCGTGGGCTCCATGACCTTCGACGGCGCCGTGACCTATATCGACATTGATACGGCCACGATCAACGACACCCGCGACGTGTATGGCAACGGCCTGGTCGTCTCCACCCTGCGCGGCGAGGCCAAGGGCCACGGCGTCGGCTTCTCGATGGGCGCGACCTGGAACTTCTAAGGTCCACAGCCATCGGCTGAAACAAGAACGGCGGCTCCTGCAAAGGAGCCGCCGTTTTTTGTCGTCGATTTCCGGTCCGCCACCCTCGGGGCAAGCCCGAGGGTGGCGAGCGGGGATCAGGCCTTGGCCGCGCCGCCGTAGCCCTTGCCGCCGTTCGACGGACGGCGACGGGGACGGCGCTTCATTTCGCCTTCCGCAGGCTTGGCGTTGTCGTTGATCGAGGGCACGCGCTCACCGGCCAGGGGGTTGTAGGCGCGCTCGGGACGCGGAGCCGCCGGAGTCTCGCCGGGACGGGCGCGGCGCTGACGATGCGGCTGACCGCCGCCTTCCGGACGGACGCCGTCGCGGTGCGGCACGCGGCTGCGCCCACGACCACCCCGGCCGCCTTCATTGCGCTCGCCGCCTTCGCGTTCCGGCATGGTCGCCTTCTTGCCGACGCCGGTCGCCATGATGGTGGCGTCCAACTGGCCCAGGGCCTTGTCGTTGCGGCGGTCGATGGCCGGGATCTTCTGGCGCGTGACCTTCTCGATATCCTTCAGCAGCTTCATCTCGTCGCCGGCGACGAAGCTGATGGCGGTGCCGTCGGCGCCCGCGCGGGCCGTCCGGCCGATGCGGTGCACATAGGCCTCCGGCACATGGGGCAGCTCGAAGTTCACGACGTGCGAGACGCCGTCCACATCGATGCCGCGCGCGGCGATGTCGGTGGCGACCAGGACGCGCAGCTTGCCCTTCTTGAAGGCGTCCAGCGTGCGTTCACGCTGGGGCTGGGACTTGTTGCCGTGGATGGCGCCGGCCTCGACCCCGCCCGCTTCCAGATAGGCCGCGACCTTGTCGGCGCCGTGCTTGGTCTTGGTGAAGACCAGGCAGCGCGTGTACTCGGGATCGCTGAACATTTCGGTCAGCAGGGCGCGCTTGCGGCCCTGTTCGACGTGGACGACCGACTGGCTGATGCGCTGGACGGTGGTGGATTGCGGCGTGACCTGGACCTTGACCGGGTCCTTCAGCAGCTCACCCGCCAGCTTGCCGATCTCGGTCGGCATGGTCGCCGAGAAGAACAGGTTCTGGCGCTTGGCCGGGATGCGGCTGACGATCTGGCGGATCGGCTTGATGAAGCCCAGGTCCAGCATCTGGTCGGCTTCGTCCAGGACGAAGATCTCGGTCGAGGACAGGTCCAGGTTCTTCTGCTGGATGTGGTCCAGCAGACGGCCGGGCGCCGCGACCAGGATGTCCAGACCCTGTTGCAGGGCCCGCTCCTGGGCGCCGTATTTCACGCCGCCGAAGATGACCGCGACCCGGAAGCCCAGGTGGGCGCCGTAAGCCTTGAAGCTGTCGCCGATCTGGGTGGCCAGTTCACGCGTGGGCGACAGGACCAGCACGCGCGTCGTGCGCGGCTTGGGGGCGATGCGGTTCTCGGCCAGGCGATGCAGGATCGGCAGGGCGAAGGCGGCGGTCTTGCCGGTGCCCGTCTGGGCGATGCCCAGCAGGTCCTTGCCCTGCATGACGTCGGGGATGGCCTTTTCCTGGATCGGGGTCGGCTTGGTGTAGCCTTCCGACGCCAGCGCCTGGAGAAGGGCCTTGTTCAGGCCCATGGATTCGAATGTGGTGCTCACAGCAGTGTCTTTCGCGTGCGGCAGGGCGCTTTCAGCCATGGCATGACGCCTTAGGGCCGCGCACCGCCAGTCCCGGCCGGGCTTCGGAAGGAAGCCTGCGGGGTGGATCGGGCGCCGCCCCGCGTGTCCGGGCAGCGAATGAACTTGAGGGGCCGGCGGCTTCTACAGACAGGTCCGAGATGGACTTACACGCGCTGGAGACGCCGGAGATCGCGATTGTGCGACGCAGCGCAAATGGAGGTTCGCGGACGTAAAGTCAAGCCTCAAGCCCTTCAGCCCGCCAGGGCGGCGGCCACGAGCGTCCTGGCCTCGGCCTGGACCTGGGCCAGGTGATCCGCTCCCAGGAAGGACTCTGCGTAGATCTTGTAGACGTCCTCGGTGCCCGACGGGCGGGCGGCGAACCAGGCGTCGGCGGTCACGACCTTGAGCCCGCCGATGGCCTCGCCATTGCCGGGGGCCTTGGTCAGGATGTCGGTGATCGGCTGACCGGCCAGGGTGGTGGCGGCGACGTCGGCGGAGCTCAAGGCGGCCAGACGCGCCTTCTGCGTCCGATCTGCGGGGGCGTCGATCCGGGCATAGGCGGGAGCGCCGTATTGTTCGGTCAGGCCGGCATAGAGCTGGCTGGCGCTCTGACCCGTGCGGGCCTGGACCTCGGCCGCCAGCAGACACAGCAGCAGGCCGTCCTTGTCTGTGGACCAGGCCGTGCCGTCGCGCCGCAGGAAGGTGGCCCCGGCCGATTCCTCGCCGCCGAAGCCGACGGTTCCGTCCAGCAGGCCCGGCACGAAATGCTTGAACCCGACCGGCACCTCCAGCAGACGGCGGCCCATGCCGGCGACGACGCGGTCGATCATCGAAGACGAGACCAGGGTCTTGCCCACCGCCACGTCCGGGCCCCAGCCGGGACGGTTGACGAACAGATAGGCGACGGCCGCCGCCAGGAAATGATTGGGGTTCATCAGGCCGCCATCGGGCGTGACGATGCCGTGGCGGTCCGCGTCGGCGTCATTGCCGAAGGCCAGATCATAGGCCGATCCGCCCTGCATCATCCGGATCAGATTGGCCATGGCGCTGGGCGACGAACAGTCCATGCGGATCTTGCCGTCGGCGTCCAGCGGCATGAAGGCCCAGCGCGGATCGACGACGTCATTGACCACGGTCAGGTTCAGCCGGTGCCGGTCGGCGATCTCGCCCCAATAGGCCACGGCCGCTCCGCCCAGCGGATCGGCCCCCATGCGGACCCCGGCGTCGCGGATGGCGTCCAGGTCCAGCACGCTGGGCAGATCGTCGATATAGGCGCCCATGAAATCGAACCGGCCCGCCGTGGCGTAGGCCCTGTCGAACGGGACGCGCTTCACCTCGACCAGACCGCCCTCGATCAGTTGATTGGCGCGGGCGGCGATGGCGCCGGTGGCGTCGCTCCCGGCCGGACCGCCGGAGGGGGGATTGTATTTGATGCCGCCGTCGCGGGGCGGATTGTGCGACGGGGTGATCAGGATCCCGTCGGCCTGGCGCGTATTGGCGCGGTTGTAGGCCAGGATGGCGTGGGACACGGCCGGGGTCGGGGTGAAGCCGTCACGGGCGTCGATCAGCACCTCGACGCCATTGCCGACCAGCACCTCCAGCGTCGTGCGCCAGGCGGGTTCGGACAGGCCGTGGGTGTCGCGCCCGACGAACAGCGGGCCGTCGATCCCCTGCGCCGCGCGATATTCGGCGACCGCCTGGGCGATGGCCAGGATGTGGCTCTCGGTAAAGGCGCTGTCCAGAGCCGAGCCCCGGTGTCCCGAGGTGCCGAACACCACCCGCTGGGCCGGGTCGGCCATGTCGGGCCGGCCGGATCCATAGGCGCCGATCAGGGCGTCGAGGTCGATCAGGTCTTCCGGTAGGGCCTGGCGGCCGGCGCGAGCGTGCATGGGAATGTATCCGTCGGTCTGTGCGTCGCTGGGGCGCGCGAGGCGGTGTTAGGGGCGCGGGACCGGACCCGCAACCCGCAGAATCCATCACCGAAAACCTTGTTCAGGCGCCGCTGAAGGTGTCGCAGACGGCCGGGTCGCCGGACTGATAGCCGCGTTGCAGCCACTCGACCCGCTGGGCTGCGGAGCCGTGGGTGAAGCTCTCTGGCGAAACGCGCCCGCCGCCCCGGCGTTGCAGGGTGTCGTCGCCGATGGCCTGGGCGGTCTTCATGCCTTCCTCGATGTCGCCGGGCTCCGGGGCGACCTGGCCGTTTGAGACGGCCGAGGCGTTTCTGGCCCAGACGCCGGCGTAGCAATCGGCCTGAAGCTCCAGCGCGACGGAATACTGGTTGGCTTCGGCTTCCCCGTGCGCGCGCTGCTGGGCCTGACGGACCTGGGCCGAGGTTCCGGTCAGGGTCTGGACGTGGTGGCCGAACTCGTGGGCGATGACATAGGCGCGGGCGAAGTCAGCGCCCGAGGCGCCCAGTTGCGTCTCCATCTCCTGCCAGAAGCCCAGGTCCAGATAGACGGTCCTGTCGGTCGGGCAATAGAAGGGGCCCATGGCCGATTGGCCAAAGCCGCAGCCGGTCGATGTGCCCTGTTCGTAGATGACCACCTTGGGCGGTTCGTAACCGTTCAGCTTCTGGGTCCAGACGTCGTTGATATTGCCCCCGACGACATCGACGAACCGACCGGCCTGATCTTCAGGCGTCCCGACCTGACCCTGCTGCTGCTCGGCGCCGACGCCGCCGAACTGGCTGGCCAACTGGGTTGTGGTCGCCGGATCTATGCCGAACACGAGATAGCCGATGATCGCCAGGACCC
>NZ_JMQR01000050.1:0-22336 GCF_000698025.1 Brevundimonas sp. EAKA
GCTGTGGCCGCCCCACGCCGTCGCGCTCGGCCGTGATCTGGACTGGCGTCTCATGGTGCTGCTGATCGGACTGGTGGTGGTCCCCCTGGGTCTGTGGCGCATCATCGTCGAGCGTCGTGACAGCGGCCGGCCGGGATCACGCCTGGGCGTGGTGTGGCGGTTCATGCTGTACGGCGGACTGGCCGCGGCGGGCTTGCAGGTGGCGGTGGCCCTGGGGATGGTGATCTCGGGCTGGTTCGAGGCCGGCGACGTGATGCAGGCTCTGGGCGCGACCGAGACGACCCTGCTGATCTACGGCGTCGGGGGCCTGCCCATCGCCATGATCGTGGGCGTCAGCTACGCCCTGTGGGCCGGACTGTGCGCCGCCTTCATCGCCTTCGAGGCCAAGCCGGCGGTCAAGGACCGGCTGGGCTTGATGCCGAGGGGCTGAGGCCCGCGGCCCTTTCGGCCGCGGGATTGGGGAATCCGATGTCGATGGAAGATCAGGGGAATGACCGCGCCGTGGTCGGCGACGCCGTCCTGGCGCCGGTCGAGGCGGGCGCGCGGATCATCAGCCTCGACGTCATGCGCGGCCTGGCGGTGCTGGGCATATTGGCCGTCAATGTCGCCTCGTTCGGCCTGCCCTTCATGGTCTATGGCGACGCGGACCTCAGCCCCTTTCCCGTGACCGGCGCCAACGCCGTGGCGCGCTGGGCGGTGGATGTCTTCTTCCACCAGAAATTCATCACCCTGTTCTCGATGCTGTTCGGCGCCTCGATCTTCCTGGTCGGGGGCGAGCGGGGCGATGCGGCGCGCGGGCGTCTGCTGCGGCGGCGGCTGTTCTGGCTGGCGGTCATCGCCCTGATCCACGGCCTGGCCTTCTGGTACGGCGACGTCCTGCTGCTGTACGCCTGGTCCGGCCTGTTCGTGATGCTGATGCGGTCATTCTCCGCCCGGCTGCTGATCGGGATCGGCCTGGCCGTGACCCTGGCGCTGGGCGCGATGCAGGCGGGCGCCGCCTGGCTGATGGTCGCCGGCCCGCCGGTGGTCGTCGACGCCATGAACGAGGGCGGCCCGCAGTATTCGCTCGACGCCGTCAACGCCGCCATCGCCGCCTATCGCAGCGGCTGGGCCGGGGCCATGGGTCAGAACCTGACGGCCTGGCTTTTCCTTCAGGGCGCCAGTCTGAGCATGTTCGTCTTTTCGACCGTGGCCCTGATGATGACGGGCATGGGCCTGTTCAAGGCGGGTTTCCTCAGCGGCCGGGCGCCGACGAGGCTCTATCTGGCGGTCATCGCGGTCGGCGGCGCGGTTCTGGCCCTGCTGGGCGTTCTGGAATGGGCCGAGGTCATGGCGCCCCGGGGGAGCCACCCGACGCGCGGCCTGTCGGAGGTCGTCGCCTCCTTCCCGATCTTCATCACCCTGGCCTATGTCAGCCTGATCGTCCTGATCACCCGGCACGGGGCGTCGTGGCTGGCGCCCCTGCGGCCGGTGGGCCAGATGGCCTTCACCAACTATCTGACCCAGACCCTGATCATGACCAGCCTGTTCTACATGCCCTGGGGTCCGCGCCTGTTCGGCCAGGTGGACTATGTCGGCATGTGGGGCCTGGTGGCGGCCGTCTGGGCGGTTCAACTGGTCTGGTCGTCGCTATGGCTGGCGGCCTTCCGCATGGGGCCGCTTGAGTGGGTCTGGCGCTGTCTGACCTACGGCCGCTGGACGCCGATCCGAAAAGCGGGCTGATCGCGCTTTTATCGCAGGCGCGAAGGGATTAACTGGGGGCCATGGCCGCCCCGGATACTCCCGCCGAAACCTTCAAGCGCGCGCTGGGCCATGCCGCCCGCGCCCTGGCCGAACAGCCCGAGCTGGAGGTGGTGTTCGGTTCGGACGGACCGAAGCTGGCCGGCGGGGTCCTGACCCTGCCGCATCCGCCGCGCGATCCGTCGGGACCCGAGAGCGCGTCCCTGCGGGGCCAGGCCGACCGGCTGGCGCTGCGCCTCGCCAATCACGACACGGCGATCAACGCCCGGATGCGGCCCCTCGACACCAAGGCGGCCGAGGTGTTCGACGCGGTCGAACAGGCGCGGGTCGAGGCGGTGGGCTCCGAATATCTGGCCGGGGTGCGCGACAACATGGGCGCCGCCCTGGTCACCCGGCTGGAAAAGACCGGCGCCCTGCGCATCGCCGACGCCGACCGCGTGCCGGTGGCCGAGGCGGTGGCCCTGCTGGTGCGCGAACGCCTGACCGGCCGCCCGTCGCCCGACGGCGCCAAGTCCATGCTGGACCTGGTCCGCGCCGGCATCGAGGCCAAGGCCGGTGACAAGCTGGACGCCCTGGCGGCGACCGCCGGCGACCAGGCGGGCTTCGCCGAGAAGATGCGCGAGGTGCTGCGCGCCCTCGACCTGGATCCCGGCGACGGCCGGGGCGAAGACTCCTCCGAGGATCCCGGCCAGGACGAGCCCGATCCCCAGGACCCCGAAGCCAGCGACGAGCCGGACGAGGACGAGGACGAACAGGGCGGCGAAGGCTCCCAGTCGATGGAGGGGGACGCCGACGATCAGTCGTCGGAGGACGAACGCGACAGCCGACCCGAGGGCGCGCCCGGCGACCCGCAAGGCGACGCATCCGAGGACGGGCCGGAACTGAACGAGGGCCAGCAGCCCAATCGCCAGCAGACCGCCGACGACGGTCGGGCCGTGGATTTCTATCGCGTCTTCACCACCGCCTATGACGAGGTGGTGGACGCCGCCGACCTGTGCGACCCGATGGAGCTGGAGCGGCTGCGCAACCTGCTGGACCAGCAGCTGACCATCCTGTCCAGCGTCGTCTCGCGCCTGGCCAACAAGCTGCAGCGCCGCCTGCTGGCGCAGCAGAACCGCTCCTGGACCTTCGATCTGGAAGAGGGGATGCTGGATACGGCCCGCCTGACGCGGATCGTCCCCGACCCCACCGCCCCCCTGTCGTTCAAGGCCGAGAGCGAAAGCCCGTTCCGCGACACGGTCGTGACCCTGCTGCTGGACAATTCCGGTTCGATGCGCGGGCGGCCGATCATGGTGGCGGCGGTGTGCGCCGACATCCTGGCGCGGACCCTGGAGCGGTGCGGGGTCAAGGTCGAGATCCTGGGCTTCACCACCCGGGCATGGAAGGGCGGACAGAGCCGCGAAGCCTGGATCAGCGCCGGCAAGCCCGCCAATCCGGGGCGCCTGAACGACCTGCGCCACATCATCTACAAAGCCGCCGACGCCCCCTGGCGCCGGGCCAAGAAGAACCTGGGCCTGATGATGCGCGAAGGCCTGCTGAAGGAGAATATCGACGGCGAGGCCCTGCAATGGGCCCACAACCGCCTGCTGGCCCGGACCGAGCAGCGGCGCATCCTGATGGTCATTTCCGACGGGTCTCCGGTCGACGACTCGACCCAGTCGGCCAACGCCGCCCTCTATCTGGACAAACACCTGCGCCAGGTGATCGCCGAGATCGAGGACCGGTCGCCGGTCGAGCTGCTGGCCATCGGCATCGGCCATGACGTGACCCGCTGGTACCGCAAGGCCCTGACCATCGTCGATGTCGAACAGCTGGCCGGGGCCATGACCGAGAAACTGGCCGAACTGTTCGAGGCCGAGGGGGCAGCCGGCCCCACGCGCCGGACGCGGAAGAAACTGGCCGCATGACCCGTTTACGCCGTCTGGCCGCCGTCTGGGCCGCCCTGTCGCTGACGGCCTGCGCCACCGCGCTCAGCGCGCCCCAGCCGGACCTGGCGGGGATGGACGGCTGGACCTACGCCCCGGCCCAGCTGAAGCCTGTCGGCCTCGGCCTGCCCGGCGCGGTCCTGGCGCCGGGTGTTCATTTCGCGGGCGGGGTGGAGATCGTGGCCGGCCTGGGTTCGCCGCTGCACGGTCTGTCGGACCTGAAACTGACCGGCGACGGCGGCTTCGTGGCCGTGTCGGACGCCGGAGACCTGGTGCGCGGCGAGCTGCGGCTGGACGCCCGCGGGCGGCTGATCGGCGTCGATCGTCTGGCCACGCGTCGGCTGACGCTGGAAGACGGCGGACCGATCATAGACAAGGTCGACGGCGACGCCGAGGGTCTGGCCCTGACCCGCTCGGGCGACCTGTTGATCAGTTTCGAACGCCGTCATCGCATCTGGAACTATGGCCCCCTGTCGGCCCTGAAGACGCCGACGCCCGCAGCCTCGCCTGACGCCGCCTTCCCCGACAATGAAGGTCTGGAAGGTCTGGCCGCCGCCCTTCCGGGAGACCGTCAGGACGGTTGGCGCGCGGCGGGCGAGACGGGCGGCGTCTGGGATTGCACGTCCGCCGGATGCCGCCTCGTCGCCTCGCAACCGACCGAAGCGCCCCAGGGCGCCGATTATCGCAACACCGGCCTGGATCGCGACCCGTCCGGCGACGGCTGGTTCATGGTCCAGCGCCGCTACAGCCCGCCGTTCGACATGCGGGGCCGTCTGCGTCGTCTGTCGTCGGACGGAACGCCGGGGCCGGTGCTGATCGAGCTGAAACTGCCCGGCACGACGGATAATTTCGAGGGGGTGGCGGCCGAGCGGCGCGGCCGGGCGACGCGGCTTTATCTGCTGTCAGACGACAACGCCAACCCCGCCCAGCGCACCCTGCTGCTGGCTTTCGACCTGCGCTGAGGCGCCTCAGGCCGCCCCCGCCCACTGGGTTGATTCAGGCTCGCTCGCCACGGATCGCAGCGCCTTGACGAAGTCGTCGCGCCAGATGCCGACATCGGTGTCGCGCACCACCTGCATCAGAGCCTCCCATTTCCGGATTCTTTCGGACAGGGGCATGGTCAGGGCCTTCTGGATGGCGTCCGACAGTTCCTCGCGGCTGTAGGGATTGACCAGCAGGGCCTCGCCCATCTGTTCCGCCGCCCCGGCGAACCGCGACAGGATCAGAACGCCGGGATCGTCGGGGTTCTGGGCCGCGACATATTCCTTGGCCACCAGGTTCATGCCGTCGCGCAACGGCGTCACCAGCCCGACCTTGGCCGCCCGATAGATGCCCGCCAGCTGATCGCGGCGATAGGTGCGGTTCAGATAGCGGATCGGCTGCCAGTCCATGTCGCCGAAAGCGCCGTTGACCCGTCCCGCCAGGGAATCCAGACGCGCCCGCAGATCCTGATAGGAGTCCACGTCGTCGCGCGAGATGGGCGTCACCTGCAGCAGGAAGACCTCGCCCCGCATCGAGGCGTTGTCGTGCAGGAACTGCTCATAGCCCAGCAGCCGTTCCTCCAGCCCCTTGGAATAGTCCAGCCGGTCCACGCCGACGATCATGGACCGGAAGGCCGCCGACGCCGCCATCCGGTCATAGGTCCGCGCGCCAAGGGTCGAGTTCCGCGCCGCCAGGAAGCCGTCCACGTCGATGCCGATGGGGAAGACGCCGGTCTGGACCCGCCGTCCGAAACATTCCAGCCCGCCGTGGCCGAACAGTTCGCCCTGGGCTTCGCTGACCACATAGTCGGTGAACAGGTCGCTCCATTCCTGGGTGTGGAAGCCGATCAGGTCGAAATCGAACATCGACTCCACCAGTCGCCGGTGGTGGGGCAAGGTGACCAGCAGCTGACGCGCCGGCCAGGGCGTGTGCAGGAAGAAGCCGATCCGGTTGCGGATGCCCAGGCGGCGCAGGTCCCGCGCCATCGGGATCATGTGATAGTCGTGAATCCAGATGACGTCGTCCGGCTGGATCACCGGCGCCAGAACCTCGGCGAACCGTCGATTCACCCGCTCATAGCCCTCGCCGTAGGACCTTTCGTACTGAGCCAGATCGATGCGGTGATGGAACAGCGGCCACAGGGTCTTGTTGGCGTAGCCGTTGTAGTATTCGTCGACGTCCTGCGGCTCCAGATCGACCAGGCCGACCGTGACCCCGGCCCGGTCCTCCACCTTCATCTCGCCGGTGAAGGTCTCGATCGTCTCGCCTGACCAACCGAACCACAGCCCCTCGTATTTTCTCAAGGCGGCGGACAAGGCCATGGCCAGCCCGCCGGCCGAGCCGGCGGCAGGATCGGTGGGGGCCGAAACCCGGTTGGATACGACGATAAGACGGCTCATGATTTCACTTCGGCAACGACCCCAGCCCCGGGGTCAGACACGGCGTTCGGCGGTTTAACGCACGTCGGTCCAAGAACGGCTCAACATCACGGCGCAATTGATGATGCCGACCAGAGAATAGGTCTGGGGATAGTTGCCCCACAGTTCGCCGTCCTCGACCGAAATATCTTCGCTCAGCAAGCCCGCCTCGGTGCGGCGGCTCAGCATTTCCTGGAAAATTTCCCGGGCTTCTTCGACCCGGCCGTTCTGGTGCAGGGCCTCAATGAACCAGAAGGTGCAGAAGTTGAACGCCGTCTCCGGTTCGCCGAAATCGTCCGGTTCGACATAGCGGAACAGGAAGGCGCCCTTCTTCAGATCGCGTTCGATGGCGTCGAAGGTGGCGACCTGACGCGGGTCGTGGGCGTCGAGGAAGCCCAGATCCGTCAGCTGCAACAAGGAGGCGTCCAGTTCGCGACCTCCGAAACTGGCGGCGAACCGCCCCTCGTCCGGCAGGAAGGTCTCGCTCTCGACCCGCTCGCGGATGATCGTGGCCCGTTCACGCCAGACTTCGCCCCGCGTGCTGAGGCCCAGATGGTCCGCCGCCTTGGCCAGACGGTCGCACGCCGCCCAGCACATGACCGACGAATAGGTGTGGACGCGGGCGATGGTGCGGAACTCCCACAGGCCGGCGTCGGTCTGGTCATGCATGGCGAAGGCCCGCTCGCCGACCTTCTCCAGGGCGTGGAAATCCTCGACCGTGCCGGGACGCAGCAGACGCTGGTCATAGAAGGCCTGAACCAGAGGCAGGACGATCTGTCCGTACACGTCGTGTTGCAGATGCTCGTGCGCCTGATTGCCGATCCGCACCGGCTTCATGCCGCGGTAGCCCTCGACCGTATCGACGATGCTCTCGCCGATGCCGGGCTCCAGACCCACCCCATAGACCGGCTGCACATGGCCGCCCGCGGCGTCATCGACCAGATTGCGCAGATAGCCGAGATAGTTTTCCAGGATGTCGACCGCGCCCAGCCGGTTCAGCGCCCGCACCGTATAATAGGCGTCGCGGATCCAGCAGTAGCGATAGTCCCAGTTGCGGCCGCTCTCCTTGAACTCGGGCACCGAGGTGGTCATGGCGGCGACGATGGCCCCCGTCTCCTCATAGGCGCACAATTTCAGGGTGATGGCCGCGCGGATGACCGCCTCCTGATAATCCAGCGGCAGATACAGTTTGCGCACCCAGTCCTGCCAATAGGCCACGGTGCGATCCAGCGCCGCCTGAACCCCGGGACCGACGTCCTGATCATAGCCCTCGTCCGGCCCCATGAAGAAGGCGTGCGGCCTTTCCAGGCGGAACACCCGTTCTTCCACCACATGCGACACCGGACAGTCGGTGGTCAGGCGGAAGGTCACGTCGGGACACATGAAGCGGATATGGTTCGAACCGGACGTGCAGGGCGCCGGCCGGGCGCCCCAGTCGGCGGACGGCCGCAGCCGGATGCGAATGCGCGGCGTGCCTTTCAGCGGCCGCACGATCCGTCCGAAGGCCAGGGGCCGATAGGTGCGTGAGTGTTTCGGATGGCGCGGGGCGAAGTCGATGATCTCGACCGCAGCGCCGTCTTCCGCCGTCAACACCGTGCGCAGCACCGGCGTGTTGCGGATATAGGCTTGGCTGACCTGCTCCAGCCCCTCCAGTTCGACGGACCAGTAGCCATGCGCCGGATCCTCGCCGTTCATCAGGGACGAGAAGACCGGATCGCCGTCCACGCGCGGCGCACAGGCCCAGACGAACCGGCCCTGACGATCGATCAGGGCGCTGATGGCGCAGTTGCCGATGGGGAAGAGATCAAGATTGGGTTTCATCGGTTCAGGCCTTCGCCACGGCTTCGAGCCAGGTCAGGACGGCGTCTACGTCGTCCAGTCGATAGCGGGCGGCCGTCTCGCGTTGCGGGCCCACCAGCACGCCATATCCGCCCAGAGCCGCCGCAGCCTCGAACCCGTGTTCGTCGGTCAGGTCGTCGCCCAGCATGACAGGGATAGCGTCCTTGAACGGGGCGTCCTGCATGAAATCGGTCACGGCCGTGCCCTTGTCGGCGCCGGGCGTCTTGAGTTCCAGCACCATATGGCCGGGTTGCAGGCTCAGGCCCGTTTCGGCCTGCAAGCGTTTGGCCAGGGCCTTGGCCGCGTCCGTCTGATCTGGCGCCTGACGATAGTGCAGCCCGGCCGAGACACCCTTGTCCTCGACGATGACGCCCGGCCGATCTGCGGCGAAGGCCTTGAAGCCGGCCAGGGCCACGGCGACGCCAGCGTCAGGCGCGCCGCGGCGGATGGACTTGTCTTTCAGACGACGCTCCAGCCCGTGCACGCCGGAAGCCGAGGTCAGGGCGTGATCGGAAATCCGGTCGATCTCGGCTATTGTCCGGCCACTGATGATAGCGACACGGCCCGCCAGTCGCGCTTCGACCGCCTTCAGCGCGGCCGTTCGACGCGCGACCGGTCCAACGCCGTCCGGCGTCGGCGCCATGGGCGCCAGAACGCCGTCCATATCCAGGAACAGGGCGATCCCGTCCGCGACGACAGGCGGCGGTGGCAGCAATAGAGCTTCTGCTCCGGCGTGAGACGGCATGTGGCGTGCACTCATTTTGACTTCCCCAGCACCTCGTAACGCGCCACTCCGGCAAAGGTTGACCCGAAAGCGACAAAGTCGTCTGAAAGGACACGTTGCGCGCGGCCTTGGGATGGGGCAGATCGCGCGCCTCGCACCAAGGAGAGCCCACAAGGGGCCTGACAGACCATGACCGAGATCGCCCACTCGTCTCCCGATGACATCGCCGCCATGACCGATCGCGCCCGCGACGTGATGCGGCTGAACATCGAGGCGCTGGAGGCCTTGGAGCGGTCGATCGACGTTTCGATGGCTCGCGCCGTCGATGTCATCATGAGCCGGCCGGGCTATGTGATCGTCACCGGCATGGGCAAGTCGGGCCATATCGGCGGAAAGATCGCCGCCACCCTGGCCTCGACCGGCACCAGCGCCTTCTTCGTCCATCCCGCCGAAATGAGCCATGGCGACCTGGGCATGTTGCGCCCGGACGTTACCGTCCTGGCCATTTCAAACTCGGGCGAGAGCCGCGAACTGCGTGATCCGCTGATATTTTGCCATCGCAACGGCATACCGGTCATCGCCATCACCCAGCGGCCCGCCAGTTTCCTGGGCCGCAACGCCGCCGTCTGCCTGACCATGCCCAAGGTGGCCGAGGCCTGCCCCAACGGCCTGGCGCCGACGACTTCGACCCTGATGACCCTGGCCCTCGGCGACGCCCTGGCCATGGTGCTGATGGACCGCCGCGCCTTCAGCGCCATGGACTTCGGCCTGCACCACCCCGGCGGCGCCCTGGGCATGAGCCTGCAAAGCGTGCGCGAATGGATGGGAGACAATGCAGCGGCCCCGGCCAGCGTGCCCCTGAACGCCAACTTCAGTGAAGTCGTTTCAGCCATAACCGAGGGACGAAAGGGCGCCGTCGCCGTGCTTGACCTGGACGGGACGCTGGCGGGGATCGTCACCGACGGCGACCTCCGCCGCGCCTTCCAGCGCGACACCACCAATCTGACGGCGGCCGACATCATGGGTCCCAATCCCATCACCGTCGATCCGGACGCGCGGATGAGCGACGTCGTCGATCTGCTGACCGCGAACAAGATCGCCAACCTGTTTGTCGTCGAGGAAGGCCGGCCGACCGCCATCGTCCACATCGCCGAACTGATGCAGGCCGGCTACGTCGCCTGACGCCTCGAACATGCGAATCCTCTACGACGCCAGCCGGCTGATGAGCCGGGCCGACCGTTCAGCCCCCACGGGAGTCGATCGGGTCTGTCTGGCCTATGCCGAATGGCTGCTGTCCCGCCCCGACGTCGTCACCGTACCGGTGCGGGGCCGCAAGAACCGACTGGTGGCGGTCGATACCGAGTGGTTCCGCCGGTTCGTCGGCGAACTACGGGCGCGGTGGAATGGGGCTGCCGATGCGTCGGGCGATCCGGCGCACGAGGCGCGGCTGCTGGCCGCGCTGACCGCATCGGTTCGCCCGAACCTGTCGGTGATCACCCCGCCGCCCGCGCCGTCGCTCAAGAAGCCGGCGGACAGAAGCCGGGTGCTCAAACAGTTTTTCCGCTCGCGCCATGTCGTCGCGCCGCCGGCCGCCGATCTCTATCTCAACGTGGGCCACACCACGCTGCACGAGCCGACGGCCTTGATTGAGCTGGAGGCGGCGGGTGTGGAACGGGTTGTTCTGCTCCACGACCTGATTCCGATCACCCATCCGGAATTCTGCCGTGCCGGCGACGGCGCCAAACATCACGCCCGGGTCGCCAACACCCTGCGATACGCCAGCCGCGTCATCGTCAACTCGGCCTCCACAGGCGACGAGCTGCGCGCCTTCGCCTCTCGCGAAGGCCTGCCTCAACCGCCCGTCCATGTCGCGCACCTTGGGTTGGAGCCCGTCTTCATCGACGGCGACATCGTAGAGACGACCCGACCGTATTTCGTTCATGTCGGCACGATCGAGGCCCGCAAGAATCTGGCGCTTCTACTGACCGTCTGGCGGCGGCTGGAAGAACGGCTGGGCGAGAGGACGCCGTCCCTTGTGCTGGTCGGGCGCTACGGTTGGGAGAATGAGGCGGTGCTGGATCATCTGGAACGGTCGCCGAACCTGCAAGGCGTCGTGCACCAGGCGTCCAACCTCTCCGACGTCCTGCTGGCGCGGTTGATGCGGGGGGCGCGGGCGGTTCTGGCGCCGTCTTCGGTCGAAGGCTTCGACCTCCCGGCGGTCGAGGCCCGCGCCATGGGGCTGTCCCTGCTCGCTTCGGACATTCCGGCCCACCGCGAACTCACGCCCGATGCGGCGCTGATCGATCCGCTGGATGGGCTCGGCTGGCTGGCGGCGGTCGAACGCGCCGCCCAGGAAAGACCCGCGCCGCCGACTCCTCAGTCCGCCCCGTCCTGGGCGGGACATTTCGACATCGTCGCCGAGGCCATCGGCCTATCGCCGGCTTCGCCTCTGGCGGGCGTCTCCAAAGACTTGTAATCAGTCCGCGAACAAGGGCCGTCCTGCTTCATGACTCGCACCATCCTCCCCCTCGCCATCGTCGCCATTCTGGGCGGGTGCTCCACCCTGCCGCGTGACGGACCTTCAGGCGCCTCGATCAACGCCGGCGCCACGACGCCCCAGGCTCTGGGCAGCTACGCTCTGGTGCCCCTCACCTATGAAGCCACCGAACGGATGAAGGCGGTGCCGCCCCAGTTCTTCGGCACCCTGGTCGCCGCCTCCAGCGAGCAGCCGGCCGATGTGATCGGCATTGGCGACACCCTGGCCATCTCGATCTACGATCCCTCGGGCTCCCTGTTCGGCGGCGCGCTCGGCAGCGGCTCCAGCGCCAATCGCACTCTGTCGACCCTGTCCGGCGGGTCCCAGGCCCTGCCGGGCGTGACCGTCGACCGCAGCGGCTCGGTCGCCGTGCCCTTCGCCGGCCAGGTCCGCGTCCAGGGTCTGACGGCGCCCCAGGCGGCGGCGGCCGTTCGGCGCGCCCTGGTCGGCAAGGTCGCCAATCCCCAGGTTCTGGTCGGCATCGCCGACAACGCCTCCAATACGGTCAATGTCTTCGGCGACGTGCGCCGGCCCGGTCGCGCGCCGCTGGGCGTCAACAGCGACCGGATTCTGGACGTGATCGCCGCCGCCGGCGGCTCCGCGCGTGAAACCGACGACCTGACCATCAGCGTCCAACGCGGCGGCCAGACCTATACGGCCCCCATGACCGCCGTGACGACGGAGTTCGGCGAGAACGTCCGCCTGCAACGCGGCGACGTGATCAATGTCCAGTACAAGCCGCGCCGCTTCTCGACCTTCGGCGCCCTGAATGCGGTGACGCAGGTCGACATGCCCGCCGGGGTCATGACCCTGACCGGCGCCATGTCGAAGGTCGGCGGACTGAACACCAATACAGCCAACGCCCGTCGCGTGATGGTCTTCCGCTTCGAGCGTCCGGAAGTGGCGCAAGCCCTGGGGATCAACCAGCCCGCTACCCCGCGGGGCGTGCCCGTGGTCTATGAGCTGAACTTCAACGAGGCGGCCAACGTCTTCGCCGCCACCAATATGCAGATCATGCCGGAAGACGTGATCTATGTGCCCCTGGCCGGCGCCGCCGAGGCGCGGAAATTCTTCGAGTTCGTTCAGACTGTCACTCGCGTGGTCTATGACGTGTCGGTGACCAGCGCCGTCAACATCGACTGAGGTGCTGGGGCGCTGGCGGATCCTGCTGTCCCAACTGAGCGGCCCCGCCGCGTCCGGTCGCCTTCGAAGGACAGACGACGACAGCGCGGCGGCGGCTCCCTTCGACCGTCCGTCCGATCTCGAGCCGTCTGCGCCAGACCCTCTGGAGATCGCGCTCGTCGAGATCGAGACCGGCGCGCTGGAAGTCTATGCCCGCGCCGGACTCCCGACTAAGCCGGGCCATTACCGCAAGGCGCCGGGCACGGAGGCCTGGACCTTCATCGCCGCCACGCTGTCGCCAGAGGCGCGCTTCGCCCTGACGCTGGACCACCCCTCAGAGATGGGTTGGCGCTTCGCCCGCCTGCAGGACCTGGGCGCGAGGTCCGGCCGGGCGGACCTTCGCGCGGCGTCCCGTCTGCTGAACGAGATCGCTGATCTGCGGGCCGCCCGTCGCGGAGTTCTCAAAGAAGATCATCTGTTGATCGCGCTGGAATTGGGCGGCGCCTGGCGCGCGCTCAGGGACTCAAAGGCCGTAACCGCGTCGCGCCTGACCCTGACGCCTCCCCGATCCGAACCGCCCAAGGCCGCTAAGACGCCCCGGAAACCCCGTGCGAAGCGCGACAAGTCGTCCGAGGCGCGCTAGGAACGCCGCCTTCCCGAACGCCAGAGTCTGCCCATGTCCGACGCGCCCGAATATCCGCCCGAGACCCGTCCGGTCGGACGCATCATCGCCATGCCGGCGGACACCAACCCCGAAGGCGACATCTTCGGCGGCTGGCTGCTGGCCCAGATGGACGTCGCGGGCGCCACCCCGGCCTTCGAACTGGCCCAGGGCCGCTGCGCCACAGTGGCCCTGGACGGCATGGTGTTCCACCAGCCGGTCGCCGTCGGCGACGAGGTCAGCATCTACGCCGACGTCATCAGCACCGGCCGCACCTCGATCCGCATCCATGTCGAGGCCTGGAAACGCGCGCGCGGTCAGCCCCTGGCGACCTCGGTCCGCGTGACCCAGGGCGTCTTCACCTATGTGGCCATCGACGAGAACCGCAAGCCGCGCCCGCTGCCGGGCAAGGAATAGGCGCAAATCTTGACCTGACGCCGGGGCGCGCCTACGTCCCGGCCATGGCCATCCGACGTATCCTCACCATCGACATCCCCGCCGACCTGGCGATTCTGAAACAGGTCTCCAAGCCCGTCGCCGCCGTGGACGACGCCGTGCGTGCGCTGATGGATGACATGCTGGAGACCATGTACGCAGCGCCGGGCATCGGTCTGGCCGCCGTTCAGGTCGGGGCGCTGGACCGGGTCATCGTCATGGACCTGGGCGATCGCGACGGCACGATCTGCGAAACCGAGGAAGAAGACACGCCGGAAGCGGCCGAGGCGCGCAAGAACCCGCGCTTCTTCGCCAATCCGGAAATCCTGTGGACCTCGGACGAGCTCTACACCTACGAAGAGGGCTGCCTGTCGATCCCCGAGTATTTCGACAAGGTGGAACGCCCCGCCCGCGTCCGCATTCGCTATCTGAACCGTGACGGTCAGTCGGTGGAGGAAGAGGCCGAAGGCCTCTACGCCGTCTGCATCCAGCACGAGATGGACCACCTTAACGGCGTGCTCTTCATCGACCATCTGTCGCGGCTCAAGCGGGATCGCGCCGTGACCAAGGTCAAGAAGGCCGCCCGCGACAGGATCGCCGCCTGATGACCAAACGCACCTCACGCCTGCCCCGCCGCGGCCAGTCCCTGGTCATCGACACCCAAGGCCGCCGTCGCCTGACCCGCAGCCAGAAGATCGGCGTCGCCGGGGTCGCGACCCTGGCCGGCGTCGCCCTGCTGGGCGTGGTGGCGGGCCTGCTGCTGGACCGGCTGCTGGACTTCGACGACGCCCTGGACGCCGGCGGCGAGTGGGATGAGGGCGGCGGCGTCTTCACCCGCTGGCAGTAGGCGACCTAAAGTTCTAAAGGCGTGCCCATGCGCCTTGCCTTCATGGGAACTCCCGATTTCGCCGTGCCGTCTCTGGCCGAGCTTCTCGCCTCGGGCCACGAGATCGTCGCCGTCTATTCGCAGCCGCCGCGCCCCAGGGGCCGGGGCCAGAAGCTGACGCCGTCGCCGGTTCACGCCTTCGCCGAGACCATGGGTCTGCCGGTCTTCACGCCCGACAGCATGAAGGCCCCCGAGGCCGTCGCCGACTTCCAGAGCCTGGACCTCGACGCCGCCTGCGTCGTCGCCTACGGCCAGATCCTGAACGCCGAGGTGCTGGCCGCGCCCCGGCTGGGCTGTCTGAACCTGCACGGCTCGCTGCTGCCCCGCTGGCGCGGCGCGGCGCCGATCCAGAGGGCGATCATGGCCGGCGACGCCGAGACCGGGGTCCAGATCATGCAGATGAGCCTGGGCCTGGACGAAGGACCGATCCTGCTGGGCGAGGTGATGGACATCCGGCCCGACGACACGGCCGCCAGCCTGTCCGAACGCATGGCCCATGTCGGCGCCGGCCTGTGGCCCCGCGCCCTGGCCGCCATAGATCGCGGCGGCGTCACCCCCACCGAACAGGTCGGCGAGCCGACCTATGCCCGCAAGATCACCCCCGCCGAGGCCCGCATCGACTGGACCCGTCCGGCGGCCGAGGTGGACGCCCATATCCGCGGCCTGTCGCCCTTCCCCGGCGCCTGGTTCGAAGCCCCGTCAGAAGCGGGGCCGGTTCGGATCAAGGCCCTGCTGTCGGCCCTGGCCGACGGATCCGGCGCGCCCGGCGCGGTGCTGGACGACGCCCTGACTGTCGCCTGCGGAACCGGCGCCGTGCGCCTGATCCGGGTTCAGCGCGAGGGCAAGGCGGCGCAATCGGCCGAGGAGATGCTGCGCGGCTTCGCCCTGCCGGCCGAGACCGTGCTCGGCTGATGCCGCGCTACAAGCTGACCCTCGAATACGACGGCACGGCCTATAACGGCTTTCAGGCCCAGGCGGACCAGCCGACGGTTCAGGGCGCGGTCGAGGCCGCCATACTGGCCTTTTCAGGCGAGCGTATCCGCATCGCCGCTGCGGGCCGCACCGACACCGGCGTCCATGCGACGGCCCAGGTGATCCATGCCGATCTGGAGCGCGACTGGCCGGTGGACACCGTCCTGAACGCCGTCAACGCCCATCTGATCAAACAGGACGTCTGCGTCCTGTCGGCCGAATACGCGCCCGATCCCGACTGGCACGCCCGCTTCTCCGCCACCGGCCGGGGCTATCTGTACCGGATCCTGAACCGCCGCCCCCAGCCGGTGCTGGAGCGCGACCGGGTCTGGCACGTCAAGAAGAGCCTGGACGCCGAGGCCATGCACCAGGCGGCCCAGGTCCTGGTCGGCCTGCACGACTTCACCACCTTCCGCGACGTGGGCTGCCAGTCCAAGTCGCCGGTCAAGACCCTGGACGTGGCCCGCGTCAGCCGGTTCGGCGAGGAGGTGCATCTGGTCTTCCAGGCGCGCAGCTTCCTGCACCGCCAGGTCCGGTCGATGGCCGGCACCCTGGTCGAGGTGGGTCTGGGCCGCTGGACCGCCCATGACGTCAAGGCGGCGCTGGAGGCGAAGGACCGCGCCCGGTGCGGCCCCGTCGCCCCCTCGGCGGGGCTCTATCTCAGCGGCGTGCGCTACGACTGAACCCCGCCTGGGGCCGGGTCAACCGCGCTGCTGAACCAGAACCTCGGCGATCTGCACCGCGTTCAGGGCCGCGCCCTTCCTCAGATTGTCGTTCGAGACGAACAGGGCCAGGCCGTGCTCGACCGTCGGATCGGAGCGCACCCGGCCGACGAAGACCGGGTCCTGGCCCGCCGCCTCCAGCGGGTTCGGCACGGCGGTGACGACCACGCCCGGCGCCTGGGCCAGCAGCTCCAGCGCTTGGGCCGCCGACAGCGCCCGATCGAACTCGACATTGATCGACAGGGAGTGGCCGGTGAAGACCGGCACCCGCACACAGGTGCCCGAGACCGGCAGGCCGGGGATCTCCAGGATCTTGCGGCTCTCGTCGCGCAGCTTCAGCTCCTCGTCGGTATAGCCGTCCTCGCCGAGCGTATAGTTCAGGGCCACGACGTTCGCGGCGATCGGCACGACCCACTTCTCGGGCGCGCCGAAGTCCACTGCCCCGCCGTCGCGGGCCAGGGCCGCGCCCTGCCCCACGGCCGCGCGCGCCTGGTCCTCCAGTACGCGAATTCCCTCGACCCCGCCGCCCGAGACGGCCTGATAGGTCGAGACCGTCAGACGCTTCAGCCCCGCCGCATCGTGCAGGGGCTTCAGCACCGGCATGGCGGCCATGGTGGTGCAGTTGGGGTTGGCGATGATCCCCTTGGGCAGGTGCGCCAGGGCGTGGGGGTTCACCTCGGCGACGACCAGCGGCACCTCGGGGTCGCTGCGCCAGGCGGAGGAGTTGTCGATCACCACCGCCCCGGCGGCGGCCACCTTGGGCGCCAGGGCCTTGGAGGTATCGCCGCCGGCCGAGAAGAAGACGATGTCCAACCCGGCGTAGTCGGCGCTCGCCGCGTCCTCGACCACGATCTCGGTCTCGCCGAAGTGGATGGTCTTGCCTGCCGACCGGGCCGAGGCGAACAGGCGCAGCGATGCCAGCGGGAAGTTCCGCTCGGCCAGAAGGCCGCGCATCATCTCGCCGACGAGGCCGGTGGCGCCGACGATGCCGACGTGAGGAGGATTGGACGGGGAAAAGGACATTCAGGCGTCTCCTGGAAGGATGGAGGCGCGGGGTTCAGCCGGATCGACCGCCCCGCGCATCGGCGGGGCTTGGGGTCGGGGGTCGGCGCTTCAGACCTCGCGCACACCCGAAACCGCCCCGCCGAAGCCGGTGGTTTTCGAGGTAATCGCATTGGTCAGGGCGCGGGTCACGGCGACGCTCTCTAAGGGCGAGACTTGTCACTGTAAACTGGCTAACGCGAAAAAAAAATGGCGTGAAGGCGGGCGTCAGTGGCTCGTGCACGCAATAAAGCATCGGCCCCTGCCGTTCTCACGTCATCCTCGAGTCAAGCCCGAGGATGACGTGGCTGGGCGTCGCGGCTCAGACCTTGGACAGGATCAGCGTGCCGTTGGTGCCGCCGAAGCCGAAGCTGTTGGACATGACGTGGGTCAGTTCGCCCTCGTGGCGTTGACGCAGGATGGGCATGCCCTCGAAGGCCGGATCCAGGGTCTCGATATGGGCGCTCTCGGCCGCAAAACCGTTCTGCATCATCAGCAGGCAGTAGATGGCCTCTTGAGCGCCCGCCGCGCCGAGCGAGTGGCCCGTCAGCGACTTGGTCGAGGAGATCATCGGCATCTGGTCGCCGAAGATGGCGCGGACGGCCTCCATTTCCTTGGAGTCGCCGACCGGGGTCGAGGTGCCGTGCGGGTTCAGATAGTCGATCTTCGGATTGCCGGCCTGTTCCAGCGCGATCTTCATGCAGCGCTGGGCGCCCTCGCCTGAGGGGGCGACCATGTCGTAGCCGTCGGAATTGGCGCCATAGCCGGTGACTTCGGCATAGATGGTCGCGCCGCGCGCCTTGGCCCGCTCGTATTCTTCCAGCACCACGACGCCGGCGCCGCCGGCGATGACGAAGCCGTCGCGGTTGACGTCATAGGCCCGCGAGGCGACGGACGGGGTCTCGTTGAAGTCGGATGACATGGCGCCCATGGCGTCGAACATGTTCGACATGGACCAGTCGATGTCCTCGCAGCCGCCGGCGAAGACCACGTCCTGCTTGCCCCACTGGATCTGTTCGACCCCGGCGCCGATGCAGTGGGCGGAGGTCGCGCAGGCAGAGCTGATCGAATAGTTGACGCCGCGCATCTGGAACCAGGTGGACAGGACGGCCGAGGGGCCGGACGCCATGGCTTTCGGCACGGCGAACGGGCCGATCCGCTTGGGCGAGGTCTTCTCGATGGTGGTCGCCGCCGCCTGGAGGATCACCTGGGTCGAGGGGCCGCCCTCGCCGACGATCAGGCCGATGCGGTCGTCGCGAATCTCTTCGGCCGTCATGCCCGACGACTTCAGCGCCTCTTCAAAGGCGATGTGGGCCCAGGCCGTGCCGTTGGCCAGGAAGCGGGCGGCGCGGCGGTCGATCAGTTCTTCCCACGGGCCGATCTTGGGCGGGGCCCAGACTTGGCTGCGGAAGCCGTATTTGGCGTGATCGGGCGCATGGACTACGCCCGAACGGGCTTCGCGCAGGGACTGGGTCACCTCTTCGGCGCCGTGGCCGATGGAAGAGACGATGCCCAGGCCGGTGACGACGACACGACGCATGGTGTTTCCTTCTTAAGCTTCTCGACCCGAGCTTCTCGAGCGGGGGCCTTCCGCGCTGTCCGCGGTTATATAGGCGTTTAGGCGCCCGCTTGCTCATCCTTGGCGGCGCCAAAGAGTCCCACCCGCATGTCATTGCAGGTGTAGATCACCTCGCCGTCGGCCTCCAGCACGCCATCGGCGATGCCCATGACCAGTTTGCGATTGATGACCCGCTTCAGGTTGATCTTGTAGACCACCTTCTTGATGTCCGGGGTGACCTGGCCCGTGAACTTGACCTCGCCGACGCCCAGGGCGCGGCCGCGGCCCGGGCCGCCGATCCAGCCCAGATAGAAGCCGACCAGTTGCCACATGGCGTCCAGGCCCAGGCAGCCCGGCATGACCGGGTCGCCGATGAAGTGGCACTGGAAGAACCAGAGCTCGGGATTGATGTCGAGTTCGGCCTCGACATAGCCCTTGCCGTGCGCGCCGCCGTCAGCCGAGATCTGGGTGATCCGGTCGAACATCAGCATCGGCGGGGCGGGCAGTTGCGCATTGCCGGGACCGAACAGTTCGCCGCGCCCGGAGGCGAGCAGGGCCTCGTGATCGAAGGACGAGGGATATTGGGACTGGGTCAAGGCGGTTCCGTTACGTCTGCTGTTGCTGGCGGGTTACACGACCGCGCGACTTCGCTCAACACCAAGGGTTACGGCGGTCAGTCCCGACCGGTCCCGGCGGGGCGGTTGGCGTTGCACAGCGCCCTCTGCTGGGTTCCGAACACCGCCCGTTCCTGGACCCAGCCGCGCAGGCGGCGCGCCCGAACCTGGCACCAGCCGTCCTCGCACTCGTCCAGCGACACCAGCGAACGGGGCGACAGGCGCGCCCGCACGGCCGAGGCCTGGGACTTGCCGGCGTGGATCATCACTTCTTCGGGCGAGGTGTTGAAGACGGACCGGCGGCCCGACGACACCGTGCGGTGGATCCAGGCCACGGCCCCGTCCGGGTCGCAGATCTTGCGCCATTCCGTCGTCTCGGCGACCACCTGCACCGGCAGGCCGGCGGCGCGGTATTCCCACAGGATCGGATAGTCCAGCCCCGGTCCCTGACGCGCGCGCACGTGCGACGACTTCAGCGAGATCCAGCGCGGCACCTCCAGCCCCGTCGGCGTGGGCCGGCCGTCGGGCATGGTCGCGCCCGCGCCGGCCATGAGGCCCACGCCCAGAATGGCCAGGGCGAGGGCGCTGCGGCGTCGCAGGCTTTGGAAGATGGCGGAGGCTTTGCTAGACACTGGATGGAACGACCCGTCGCGCGGGCTTTCGATCCTGAAATCGCCGCCCGCTAACCAAGGCCCGCAATGTCCGTCCGCAAGCTTAAGGTCGTATTAACCAGACGCCTGCCCGACGCGGTCGAGACGCGGATGCGCGAGCTTTTCGACGCCGAGCTGAACCTGAAGGACCAGCCGATGGACCGGGCGGCGCTTCAGGCGGCGGTTCAGCGCGCCGAGGTTCTGGTCCCCACCATCACCGACGTCATCGACGCCGACCTGATCAACGGCGCCGGCGACCAGCTGAAGATGATCGCCAACTTCGGCGCCGGGGTGGACCATATCGACATCGACGCGGCCGTGGCGCGCGGGATCATCGTCACCAACACCCCCGGCGTCCTGACCGAGGACACCGCCGACCTGGCCATGAGCCTGATCCTGGCCGTCAGCCGCCGCATCGTCGAAGGCGCCCAGGTGGTGGCCGAGGGGCGGTTCGAGGGCTGGACCCCGACCTGGATGTGCGGCCGCAAACTGTGGGGCAAGCGGCTGGGGATCGTCGGCATGGGCCGGATCGGCCAGGCCCTGGCTCGTCGCGCCAGGGCCTTCGGCCTGCAGGTCCATTACCACAACAGGAAGCCCGTCTCCGCCCTGATCGAGGAGGAACTGGGCGCCACCTACTGGGACGATCTGGACCAGATGCTGGCGCGGATGGACATCGTCTCGCTGAACTGCCCGGCGACGAAAGACACGCATCATCTGCTGTCCGCCGAACGCCTGGCCCGGCTTCAGCCCCACGCCATATTGATCAACACCGCGCGGGGCGATCTGATCGACGAGGCGGCCCTGTCCCAGGCCGTGGCGACCCGGTCCCTGTCCGGCGTCGGCCTGGACGTGTTCGAGAACGAGCCGGCCATCCACCCCGGCCTGCTGGGCCAGCCCAATGTCGTGCTGCTGCCCCATCTGGGCTCGGCGACGCTGGAGGCGCGCCAGGACATGGGCGACCGGGTCATCGCCAATGTCATGACCTACCAGAACGGCCACCGCCCGCCGGACCGGGTGATTCCAGCCATGCTTTAGGGCGCGGCCAGCAGTCGTTCGGCCGCATCCGGATATTTCTGCGCCAGCCGCGCCGCCCAGTCGGCCTTCATCGCCAAGGGCGACCGGACCTCGCGGACGCGGCGTTCGACCAGGGCGGCGGCCTCGCGGTGGGCGGGCCAGTCCATCAGGAAGCCCAGGGCGGTCTCGAAGTCCGCATAGGTCGCGGCATGGGCCAGGGCGCGGTCCAGGGCCTCGACATCGTCGAAGTCGGGCAGACGGGCGAGATAGTCACGCAATGCCGGCGCCGACAGGTCGCGTTCGAACAGGACCCAGCGCAGGTCCTGGGCCTCGGCCTTGCGCCCCTCTGCCTCCAGCAGGTCGATGGAGGCCGCCTCCCAGGCCGGGGTCAGGGGCGGCGGACCCGCCGCGGGCGACCGGCCGAAGGTGAAGCGCCGGTTCGCGGCCGACGGCTTCAACGCCGCCTCCAGGGCCTGCCGCGCCTCGACCACCCGGCCCGCCGTCAGCAACCGCCGCGCCGCCGCCGCCGCGAAATCCGGCGAGCCCTGTTCATCGGGCGTGACCAACCACAGCCACAGATCCAGATCCTCAGCCCGGTCCGCCAGTCGCCGGATCGCCGTGCGCGCGCCGCGGACGCCCGAACTGGTGTCCAGCCCCGCCAGCACGGCCCGCGCCAGTTCCGGCGTCAGGGCCTCGCCCGCCGCGCCGATCCAGCGGGCGTAGTCGAGCGGATGGCGTTCGATGGCGGCGGCCAGACGTTCCATAGCGGCCTGATCCATCAGCGCCGTCTGAGCGACGGTCCAGAGATCGGGAGCCGCCGCCTCGAACGCCGCCGTCATCTCGCCGCGCGGATCCTTGACCCGCAAGGTCAGCCCACGAAACAGGTCGAACCAGGCAATCAACCGATCCAGCCCGGCGACGGGCGCCGTCGGGGCCAGATCCTCCACCACCGCGCGGCGCAGCATGTCGAGGTCGCGCAGCAGGTCCGGCCGTTTGCGCCAGGACACCCGCGCCCGTGCAGACGCCAGGGCCGTCAGCCGCTTGTCCAGCTCGACCGTCAGGGGCTCGACCCCCGCCTCGGCCGCCAGCACCAGCCGCAGACGCCGCTTCAACAAGGCGTCGCCGTCCGCCGCCTGCATCAAAAGCTCGCCCAGCCGCTCCGCCCCCAGGGACGCCAGGCTGGCGGCGTTCAGACGTTTGGGCGAGGCGGGGCGTCGGGCCATCAGGTCTCCTTTTCACAAGTCTGTCGGACCGGACTCACACGGCTGTCGAAAACCACGGGCAGGGGAGGAACCGCCGCGAGCGAGCTTCGTTTCCGGCGACCTGTCTGAGGAAGCGTGCGTTGGACTCCTACTATTGTATCGTCAACCTGCCGGGCGTTCCGGTGCGTGACATCTGTGTTCTGGGCGCGACCGACGACTCGGCGGCGAATCAGGCTCTGGCCGAGCTCGCCCGGACCTGGGTCGGGTTCGAGACCCTCTATCTGTACTGCGGCGAG